>NZ_JBEPLT010000002.1:0-146562 GCF_040545385.1 Bartonella japonica | reverse complement strand
AAGACCACCACTGAGTGCCATTCTGTTTTATCTTTTTTTTGATTAGTAGCCTTGTCTGTATAGCTCTCAGAAGTTGCCATTCGAAAATTGACCACTTCAGCGCCTGAAGACATTGTTTTGCTCTCAGGATTAGCGCCTAAAAACCCAATCAACATTACCTTATTAAGCATTCGCTTTAACCCTATTTTATGGAAGTAACCTATCAATTAACACGATACAGATTTCACTAATATATTTATAACACACAATGGTTTATTTCACAAACATAAATAACGATAACCCACTGAATCTACAGTATGAATCATGTTTTTTTATTTTTAAATTGCTTGTATTTTTATAGGTTTTTTGGTATAAAGATTATGGTTCTACTCAAAATGACAAAAAACGTACAAAACAGAAACCGTGTCAAATTAATTGGCACGGTTTTTTATTTTATCCAAATAGATAATAAGAATTATAATTGACATTATATCATTTGTAGCTTATAAGCTACTAATGTTTATTATTGAAAAAACAATACATTTTACAAAATGGTTAAATTCTCTAAAGGATAAACAGACACAAAGAAAAATTGCTATGCGCATTTTACGTCTTGAATATGGTCTTTTAGGTGATGTTAAATTTTTTAACGGTATTGGGGAATTAAAAATAAATTATGGCTCTGGCTATCGGATTTATTTTGTCAAAAGAAAGCAAAAAATTATTTTATTATTAAACGCAGGCGATAAATCAACTCAACAAAAAGATATCAAAAAAGCCCTTCAATTAGCAAAAGAGATTAGAGATGAAAATAACACCATTTGATGCTAGCGAATTTTTTAAAACTACTGAAGATTTTAAAGAATTATTACAAGATGCCTTAGAAACTAAAAACAGTGGCTATGTTTCGCATGTATTAGGAATTATTGCCCGTAAACAGGGAATGACTGCAATTTCCAACGAAACAGGATTAAACCGTGAATCTCTTTATCGTTCTTTAAGTAAAAAAGGTGATCCAAAGCTTTCTACTTTTTTCAGTGTTTTAGACGCATTGAACTTGCAAATTAGTTTAAAATTACTGCCTAATGATTGTAAAAAATAACCACTATAGAGCATATAGAAAAGGCACAAAAAAGCCCCCGTTATGTAAACACATAACAAGGACTTTGCAGTTTCTTAAATCTTAACATATAGTAGCATTATTTGTTTTATAATACAATATGATAAAAAATAAATTTGCTTTTATACACACTATATGTGATAATAAAAATGCCACGCTATGCACCGCAAAGCATAAAATAAAAGCCGAGTCGCAATATATGTGACTCGGCTTTATCTTTAGGGGAGGCTATTTTTAACCTAAAGAGCGGTTAAAATGCAATGTTATAAAACATTACAAACTGACAATAGCATAATTTGTTATATTGTACAATTTGATAAAAACATACTTGCGTTTATACACAAATTTTGATAATAGTTTATCAAAAAATAGTCTGTACTAAATTAATAATTTTTTGAACAGATTCAGCGATAATACCTGTTTCTTTAGTAGTGTTACAAATTTTTAGAATTCTTTCTTGCCAGTTTTCACCAAGCTGCTTAATTTGATTCATTACGACTTTCTGTAAAATAGGCTCGACTGATCTCACCAATTCATCACTTCCTTTGTCTAGCTGAGAAATTTTTCTACATAGAATTTTAGGATCGTCACAATCAGAGGCTTCATTGCGGACAATAAATAAATTATCTACGTGAGTTTCTTCAATCAAATAAGGGGAATGAGTAGAATAAATCACGCTATTCTTGTCAAAAGATGATAATTTCTGTAAGGATTGTAATATTTTTTCTTGAGGATGAATATGTAGATTGCTTGCTGGTTCATCCAATAAGAAAATTATTCCATTTTTGCTTCTGTTGGTACGAATATCTGTAAGCACTTTGAAGCAAAAAAACCAACGGCACCCTTTGCTTCTTTCATGTAAAGAAAAAGTGCGGTCTTTAGCTTTGACCTTTAAACAAAAATCTGCAAAATTAGGATTAGATTCTGTCACTTTTTCTACGCTAAATCTATCAAATACAGTCTTTCCTCCCGTTATATCTTCCCAGTCCTTGGTAATAACAGTGTTAAGATAATCATTTATAGAAGACAAACGTTGATCGACTGCATCTTCATCACTACAATCAACAATATCACGTTGAAAATTAATATCGGATTTTGGTTCTTTCCCAGCCCGCTTTTTGCGGCTACCAATCAGTAAATCATTAAAAATATCATGCCATAAAAGATTTTTTTTATCACTTAGAAAACTATCTTCTTTTAATTCTTCATTTGAAGCATGAGCTGCACCTTTTAAAAATCTAATTTTATCAGGCACATCAAACATAAAATCATCATAATAGACAATTTCAGGAATATGATTCTTTAAGTAATTTAAAAAAGCCGTTGCTATTTCATCTCCATAATTTTTGCCGTTGATCTTAATATATTTTTCTGTGCAAATACTATTATCAAATGAATATACAAAGGATAAATGTAATGTCTGGTTATTTTCAGATAAATCATCCTTGATTTTTTTCAGTGTTTTAATCTTAGCTAATTTTTCAATCTCTGTTTCGTCCAATAAAATTGTGGTAGATAAAACAATGTCTTCATCAAAAAAAGCTGTTTTAGGACGTATAGAAGCAAAATCTTCGCCTGTTAATTGTTTCCCTAAACATAGCTGTGATAAAAGATGAATACCTTGCAAAGTTGTTGTTTTTCCTGATTCATTATTTCCTACCAGAATAAAAGGAAAGCTCCTATCTCCTCCTGAGAGATCTATTTTTACAGGTTCTCCTATCCCTTTAAAATTTTCTAATTCAAATGAAGTAAATATCATGATATCTCCAATAGTACTTTAAAGAACAAAACCCTATAACACATAAATTAGGAATGTTTTGTATTGATTATTTACGTTTTTAAGAATCTTCGTTTTAATATTTCCACGTTTTAATTCCTATTTTTACCAATTTGATGCGTTTTTTTATGTATTAAGGCTTGCGATTTTATACGTTTTGTGTATAAATGTTTTGTTATTATTTTCTCTCAGAATATAAAATCGTTATTTGAAAGACGCGCCATTTAACGTGACGCGTTTTTTTGCTATAAAAGCAGCCCCCCGCCCCGTTATTTACGCTATTTTATCTAAGGTTTGTTCACTACCATCACTATCTTTACAAACTCTTTTATTGCCTTTAATAACGGCATTGCCATAAATTTTTACAGAGAAAAAAACCTTTGCTTTTCCTTGAATGCACGCATTATCATAAATTTCCGCACTAGGGTAAATACAAGCCGACCCTGTTATTTTTGCATTTCCGTAAACAGAGCCACCAATACAAGCATTATTCAAAATTTTTGCATTGTCATAAATTTTTGCATCTGTAGATACCATGGCTTTATTACAGACAATGGCATTCCCATAGATTTCACCACAAATTATTGCATCATCGCTTATTTTTGCATTGCCATGAATATAAGCTTCCTTCTCAAAAACCCGCGCTTTATCACTAATCACTGCATTTCCTGATACCCTTGCTTCATTAAAAACATAAGCATCATGACATATTTTTGCATTTTCAGAAACGACTGCATTGCAAAAAACACGCGCATTATCGTAAACCCAGCAATTGCCATCATGCGATAAGTTATTTTCATTTTCTATAAAGCCACCCAATTGACCAGCCTTAACATCATCGAAATCCTTTAAAGCACGTATACGGTGTAAAGTAAGACCATCAAAAGTAAGGTTTTCATTTATAAGCTCATATTTTTTAGATACATTTTTAGTGGTCATAGGTAGCTCCCTAATCTGATATTTGAATAAATTTTTAAATGAAATGTTTTAAAGAAGGCGCCCCCGCCGCGCCCGCGCGTTATTTAAGCTGTTTTCCGATGAGGAAACGACACATAACAAAGCAAATTTCACCAGCAGAAGAGAGGCGTTCAGTATAAACATTATTCATTGTGTCACCACAAATATTCTTAGTAACAATAGCCATGCCACATGCATTGGCATTTTCATAAACATGCACTTTACTTACAATTTTTGCACTATCGAAAACATGGGCATTATCATACACATGGGCATTGGCAAAAACCTTTGCTGAATCGTAGACGCGAGCATTACCATATACAAAACCACCAACACCTGCATTGCCATAAACCTGCGCATTTTCGTAAACACGACCAGGGCTCACAACAATGGCCTGATCACCAACCCAGCAATTACCATCATGGGAAAGATTTTCCTCAGATTCAATATAGCCACCAAGTTGACCAGCTTTAACATCACCAAAATCTCTTAACGCCTTAATGCGATAAAGTTTTTTACCCTCACGAAGAATTGTTTGATTTGTGAGTTGATATTTTTTTACTGTAGCTTTCATGCTATTTTTCCTATTTTTAAGGTTTCAATTGACAGCCCATAAGAGGCGCCGGGTGTTTGAAACCACGGTAATAGGCCCGCCGTTACACTTTCCCCTATGAAGGGTATTGTATAGTATAACCACACCCGGCAAAATCGTTATATGCCAATGACAGCAAAAAAGAAAGCCAGTATATTTCACGTAGGAAAGGCTATTTCGTTGCCTGCCCGCCTATTATCAAGTGGGTTTCAATCACTTGACACCTTTCTAAACGACCTTCCCTTTAATGTCAATACGTATTTTTTATTTTTTTAATTTTTTTTCATTTTGATATTTACGTAATTGTATATCAAGAGCTTTTTTTAACTCGCGATCCATTTCATCACATGACAATGGGTACCCTCTCTCACCATCATTCGTAACCTCACAAATCAACTGATCTTTCTTTGTACGTTTCTTGATTTCCTTGTTAACCTCATCTATAAATGCCTCGCAACTCGATACGCTACTTGGCAAGCTGCCACCATATATCCAAGCTTTCACCTGAGCCTTGGTACTGTAATCAATTTTGTCAGGTATCTCATGATACTGACCACCTTCAAATTCCTCATATTCCCTCATACCATCTTCATATTCGTACAGATTATAAAAATATTCTACTGCCCCTAATCCCCATGGCGCATGCCCCCTTGCCATTGCTACAAACTTTTTTTTACGTTTTGTTAAGAATAGATCTCTTAAAATTGCCATGCTTTTAGTCCATAATTTTGCAACTGGTCTATTTTGTCTTAAATTTGATTGTACAGAAGAGTTTTAAATTCTCATATGGTTTTCATCATAAAATCTTAAAATCGCTCTGTACGGTGCCTTTTTGTCGATTTAAACGCATATCTAATCCAATATCACACACAAAATTTCACTACTTTGCTACTTAATCAATGTGTTTTATTATCCTACCAATGCCATTTAAAGCCTCTTCAAGCCTTTGCTTTTGAACAAATGTAAGGGGTTTGGAAGGCTCTTTCGCTGCTTGCTCTTTCAATAGCCTTTCACGTGTATTCAAAATCGCCTTGCGTACAAGATTGGCTTTTCTCAAAAGATCGTTTTCCAAATCACGACACAACCTTACGAGTTCACGGGTGCTCGGAAAAAACGTATCCGATAAACCATCTATCTCATCACATAAAATCCGTTTAACCGTTGTCATCAGTGACCATGCAGAGACATTTTCCAAAACCATTCCATAAGTCAACGCCATGCCTTCATGATCTGATTGCTGCGATATTTTCAAACCACATGAGAGCATGCGAAGTGCTTTTGCTATCTCCTCTTTGCTTGCTTTCACTGCAAATAACTCTTGCAATTGGTCACCAGCCTCTAAAGCAATTGCTTCCTGCTGTTTCGTTAGTTTGCTGCCATCTTTCAAAACCAACGGAAAGCCCGGAGCCAACATCTCGTGAATGTGCTTCAAAGTACCCTCGATTTCCAATATCGAGGATGCTGTCTGCGATGCGCTCACCAATGCTTTTTTGCCTTTGAGTGTAATTTCCATAATTTCCACCTTGTTTATTTTTATGATCTTTTGAATTTCTTACCCAGTTACGCCACGTTGCTTGCCAATCTGTTTTGGTAGCATTGGCTCCGGACTTGGCTTTCCAATAATCTCTAAATTTTGCGATTTCGACTTTCACACGCTCTGGAGGCAAGCCCTCTGTGATTGCAAAATCGTAATCGGGTTCAAAATCCGCAGGCAATCGACAACCGCGATCCGTTCTGATCCGCTTGGCTTTCTTTGGAACGCTTTTTTGCTCGTGAATAGGAGGTGGGCTGTCTAATGAGGTTGTAATTTGATCTGATTGGCTTTCACAAGCATCAACCTCAGTTGGCTCGTCAACCAAATCAGTGATTTCTGAATCTTCAAATTCAGTTTCTTTTTTTGCTAATACGATAGTATTAGTTTTTTTATTATATATGTTAATGTTATTGTTATTGTACCCTCTTGAAGAATCTTGAAGACATCTTGAAGAATCTTCAAGACTTCTTAAAGAATCTTGATGCTTTCTTGAAGAATCTTCTTGATTTTTATGTTTCCTCGTATTGGCTGCTTTCTGTGCCCTTTCTGCAAACTTATTTAAAGTTTCATCCGAATTTTTTAATTCTTCTTCAACATCCAAACTCCACAAACGACCATCCTCTAAACAGATAATGCGTCCAGATCTCAATAAATAATCCAATGCCTTTTGAAATCTTTTAATTGAGCAGCAAGTAAAATGAGATAATATTTGCGTATCATTTAAAAGAGGTTCTCTGATGCGCAACATTTGCAATCGCAAACGCATATAAACATTGCCTTCAATTGCAGGTAAACAAGCAAGATCAAGTAGCCACTGATCTGCAAAAAGCCTTGTCCATGGTAACTTATCTGACTTATTTGCCATACCCAATTTCCCTTTCCTTAACTAAATATAAAATTGCCAAAGCATCCGCTTCATTATCATCACAAGGCACGTGTCCTTTAGAACGCATTGCCTCTATCATCTCTTCTTTCGATGCATTCCCCTTACCTATCGTCGCTTTCTTAATCGTACAAACTGGTATGCCTTCATACGGTATCTGATGATGCTCACACCACGCAGTTAATGTTGCTAGTAAACCACCATAAACATGCGCTGCATCGGTTCCAACATGACGCCTCACCTCTTCAAAATACACCGCGTCAATACCGCCTGCTGTATGCTTCATTTCTGTAAGCCATTGCTTAAAGCGTAAATAACGCATCCCACCGCCTTCAAAGCGACGGGATTGAAAATTAACAGTACCACTAATGATACTATTATCTGCACCACGTATCGCCCACCCAGTCTTGGTGCCTAGATCAAGACAAAGAATGGTTTGTGTGTTAGCGATCATGATACTTCCGCCTTTCTTTTGGACGGTCATCATGACCAATCTGTTTTGCTTCGCATTCCATTAAGAAAAGAATGCAACAAGCCGCATGTGCCAAATGTGATAAACCGCTTTCGCTATCCGTATTTTCCCCCTCTGACCATGCTAATAAATGACGCAAGGCAGCACCTTGCAAACGGCTCCAGTGCATACCATTGCGCCAATTATTTGCTCCGTATTTCTTTGCTCCAAATTCTAAAACACGACCTATTTCCATCAATTGTGACGGCGGTATAAGTTCTACACGAGGCTTGCCATCATCATTCTTATTGGCTTCCCTTAAAGCCATCATCATCTCCTTAAGGCTGCAAACTATCGCCCGTGTGATCAACACCGCAGCTCTTGCAAATTTTCGTAATTGGGGGGCATTGCTCTTGCATTAATCTTTGCAAGCGCTCGGGATAAAAGAAATCATCAGGACGCAAGTCTATCCCATGTTCACGGGCGTAGGCTAATAGTTTTTTCTGGTGTTTTGCTGGTATAAAATCACGCCATCTAGAAATAGACGAAATATCTCTTTCAACGATACCTGCTACAGTTTTGAAACCACCTAAATACTTTATAATCAGTCTCGAAAGCATATTTATCTCCATAACGCCACAATAGATAATTGCGTTTTATGCACAAGTCAACGCAATTATGCTTTTTTATCATTTTTGCATAAAAATATATTTTCAAGGATTATATGAATCATGGAAAAAGATATTCAGTCTCAACTTAAGCTATGGATTAAAGAGCGACTTAAAGAACGGGGGCATGGTGCACAAACAGCATTAGCATCCCATCTGAAATTGCATCCATCGGCAGTAAATCGTATGCTTCGCATATATCAAAATGGAAAAACCCGCGATATAACCATAGATGAGTTGATAAAAATTTCTGAATTCTTCAACGAACCACCACCCAGTTTTTACAAAGAAGCGGATTTGAATTTTGTAAAAATATGCGCTTCTCTTGAACCTGCTGATAAAGAAGCGGTACTCGATTTCCTTGAATTATTAAAAAAGATAAAAACAAGATAGGCTATTATTGATTGCTTTTTTTCATTAAGCATCAAAGAAAGATCTTCTATTCTTTTACCTATATCACCCATAACATCTCCTAAATTGTGGATAGTGCATAAATTAGCTATATATTTTCAAATTTATTTTTTGCATTTTATGCAATTTTTTAATTGACATGTGCATAAAATACAATTACAAAGCCACCATACCCCGAAAAAAAAAACCTGTGTCAAGGCGTTTTTTTCAAAATGTGTTTAAATATTTTGATATGGAGGCAGTTGTGAACAAACCAGTGTTTATAAATTCTGATGAAATTCTCTTAGTGATCTGCGAAAATGAAACGCAAAACCTCGCGAAATCTGGACCTTTTTTAGAAGAAAGTGACATTATCGATTTTATTAATGAAGCTGATAATGCTGTTCAAATCTTCCGTATTGAACCAGCAACAAACCGCTGCGAAGATATTTCTGAAGATCTTGCAGAATGCTACATTCAAAAATATGAGCAGCAGTGTTTTGATGGCATCATACCTCACGAATTCGTTCTACGCAGCGCTGCATATGGTTTTTTTTTAGACGATATAAAACAGCGTGAATATGAAGATAAAATGTATGGTTCTTACGAAAAACAACACCGGTTGCGTCCTTGTGATGTCCTTTAAAAACTCTTAAGGGCGCCTTTCTAATAGCGCCCCCTCTTTCTTAATCTTCTAAAACAGCAAATTAAACATAAAGAAAATGTTGTCACAACAAATGAGTGAAACATGCTTAATCTTATAACAGCAACAGAAAATGATTTTAATAACCAAACCGTTCAAACCATGTCTAGTGTTGAAATTGCCGAGTTTTGTGATAAACGACATGACCATGTTATGCGTGATATTCGTAAAATATTTAGAGAACTTAAAATCGACCTAAGTAATTTTGCTGGATTATACAAAGATTCAACATGTCGTACTCTTCCTTGTTACCATCTTCCTAAACGTGAATCTCTTATTGTCATTTTAGGTTACAACACTGCATTACGCGCAAAAATCATAGATTATTGGGAAAAATTAGAAGAGCAAGCAGCTAATCCTCAAATCGATTTTTCGAATCCTCAAACAATGACAGCTATCATAATGCATCTTAAAAATAAAATTAAACAAACTGCATAGGAATTCATCATGAACACTCTCATAGAGATAAAAGAACAAATCATTGATCAGGAAATAGTTCAGACAGTAAATGCACGTGATCTGCACGCATTCTTAGAAGCAAAACGTGACTTTTCAAATTGGATTAAGGACCGTATTACAAAATATAATTTTATAGAAGGAAAAGACTTTGTAAAAACACAAGATTTGCGCTCGCCAAATTTGGCGAACGCAAAATCTAGGGCTGTTATCGCGATTAACTACTATCTCACACTCGATAGAGCCAAAGAACTCTCTATGCTAGAAAATAATCAAAAAGGTAGAGAAGCTCGTTTATACTTTATCGAATGCGAGCGACGTGCAAAGCAAGCAACAACACAACAAATTGATTACTCAAGTCCACAAGCGATGATTGGATTTTTGAATTACCTACAAGGACAAATAGATCAAAAAAATACTATCATTGAAGATTTAAAACCAAAAGCAATGGCTCTGGAAAGCTTGCAACGCTCTGATGGGCTCTTCGGTCTGACTGAAGCGGCTAAAATTCTCGAAATGCAACCAAAACAATTCATTCAATTCTTACAGAAAAAAGGATGGGTTTATCGACGCACTTTCGGAGCTCATTTATTGCCTTATCAAGACAAAATCCAAAAAGGACTAATGGACTGCTCAACCCACACTATTCAAACAACAGAGGGAGCAGAAAAAGTCATACCCGCTGCAAAAATTACCACTAAAGGCATGGGCGTGCTGTCTCAAGAAATTAAAAGACAAAACATGCATTAAACCAACTTTCTAACAAAACAACATAACTCTTTTAACAAATGCGTGATTCACACCACAGGCAAATTACGCGTAAATCAAGGAAACAAATATGACAAACTCTCCTTTAACAACAATGGCAAGCAAATATGGATTTTCTCATGATCAATTTCGTAAAACAATTATCAAAACATGTATCAATCATAACTTCTCTGATGAAGAATTTGCTGCTTTTATATCTGTTGCTAATACCTATGGTCTTAATCCTTTAACTAAAGAAATATACGCTCTTCCCAAAAGAGGGGGCGGTATCATCCCCGTTGTTTCTATCGATGGGTGGATTAAGATCATTAAATCTAATTCTCAATTCGATGGTATGACCTTTCAAGATCAACTCGATAAAGACGGTAATCTCATTGCTATTAAATGTGCCATTCGTCTCAAAGGCATTCAAGACCCTATCGAAGTCACTGAATATTTAAACGAATGCAAACAAAAAAGTGACACTTGGCAAAAATACCCTGCTCGTATGTTACGTCATAAAGCCACTATACAATGTGCTCGTTATGCTTTCGGATTTTCAGGGATTTATGAAGAAGATGAAGCCGCTCGTATTAATGAGGTCAATCAGATGATCGAAAATAAACCAGCCTCTCATGATATGCTAGAACAAATTAAAGAGTTAATGAACCAAACCAAAACAGAAGAAAACAATGTTCTCTCTTTTGTAAAAGTAAACAGCCTTAATGATATGACTTATGAGCAAGCTCAAATCGTTTTAGACGGTTTAAAGAAAAAACAACGCTTGCAAATAACTGACACACAACAAGCACTCCCACAAACAGAACAAATAGACGCTCCTATACAAGATGCTGACTATATCCATATTCAAGATATCGAATATACAGCAACACAACAAGAACAACAAATGGCGGTGTAAAATGGAACAAAGAACAGCACAATGGTTTCAAGCCCGCTTGGGAAAAGTCACCGCTTCAAACATTTACAACGTCATCAGTAAAACAGCCAAAGGATTACCAACAAGCAAATATGAAGATTACAAAATCAAACTCATAACAGAGCGTTTAACAGGTGATATAAGCCCCCATTATGAAACTGAAGATATGCGGTGGGGCATTGAACATGAAGACGATGCCTTGCAAGAATATGCCTTCATTTATGATGCTGATATAACAAAATGCGGTTTTGTACCACACCCCACAATGGAAATGGCTGGTGCAAGCCCTGACGGTCTGATTGGTAAAGATGGATTAATAGAGATCAAATGCCCAAGATCAGCAACCCATATGCGCTTTTGTATAGATGATGAAATCAAGCCTGAATATATCGCACAAATGCAATTCCAAATGGCTTGTACAGGACGAAAATGGTGTGATTTTGTAAGCTATGATCCACGTTTTACAAACCAATCGTCTCACTTACGCATGAAAATCAAACGCGTGCATCGTGACGAAAAACAAATTGAACAGATTAATCAAGCTGTTGAAGCCTTTTTAGCAGAGATAGAACGAGAGATAAAACAACTCTCTACAAAAGCTGCTTAAACCTTATGGGGGTGCTCTTCCCCCCCCTTAGCGCCCCCGCCCTTTCATAACAACTTTCAAAACATGCGTGATTCACGAAATAGGTAAATTTCACCTAAAGATAGGAGAGAAAACATGGCACCACGACCTGCTACCATAACACAACCAGCCATTGCTCGTGCTTTAAGAGAAGCAAAAAAACAAGGATGCGAACTCATCGAAATAAAACCTACAGGGGAGCTCCTCATCTATCTTAAATCAGATATTCCAATACCAAACTCAGCTGCGCATCCCAATAGCTTGGAAAGCTTATTAAGAAAAGAATATGAATTTGATATCGTTTTATAGGTAATTTACATGCCAAAACCACGCCCCCCTCATCTTGTGAAACAAATTACTCAATATGGAAAAATTGTATGGTATGTGCGTATTGGTCATGGGAAACGTATTAGAGTGCGCGGAACCTATGGAACACAAGAGTTTGTTGACAACTACAAAAGTGCACTTGCCGAATTACAAGGCATAATACCTCCAAAACCTAAAGCCGGTAAACTTGTTGAAGGTTCATTCGCATGGCTGCTTAAGCAGTATTTAAATAGCTCTCATTGGCATAGCTACTCTAATACTACACGGAAACAAACAGAATACATTCTTATGAAGATAAATGACTCCATAGGAAACATTCCATACCAAACAATTGAAAAGAAACATATCATAGCTGGCGTTGAACGACGTAAAGAGACACCAGCAATGGCTATAAGCTTCCTGAAAGCGCTTAATGGGCTTTTTAATTGGGCAATTGACCAAGGTCTTTTAGAAAATAATCCAACCTTAGGCGTTAAAAGACCAGTCCTTCACAACAAAGGTGGCTTTGCTGTTTGGACAGAAGAAGACGTTGAAAAATATTATCAAAAATGGTCACATGGTACCCATGAACGCGTTTGGATTGACGTTCTTTTGTATACAGGCTTGCGCCGTGGTGATGCTGTTCGCATTGGCTGGAAAGACGTAAAAGATAATATCATTCATCTCAAAACAGAGAAAAGCAAATTCCAAACAGAGGTTTTTCTCCCTATTTTGCCCGAATTAGCTACAACACTTGAAGCCGGACCGACTGGTAAAGAAACATTTATTTGCGGGAAAAATGGGAATAAGCTCATTAAAGCAAGCTTTGGCTACATGTTTCGTGAAGCATGTAATACAGCAGGCATTAAAAAATCAGCGCATGGATTAAGAAAATTAGCAGCAACACGGGCTGCAAACTCAGGAGCAACAGTAGCACAACTCAAAGCAATTTTTGGATGGACAAATGATGCTATGGCATCTCTCTATACAAAAAGCGCAGACCGTAAAAAACTCGCTCTTGAAGCCATAAAAAAGCTTCAAAAAGATGAGGGATAGAGGCAAAAAAACATAATAGAATCAGTACTCACACATTCCCTCATATTATATGTAAGTATTTTATTTTACTTGCTTTTTATGTTCTGTGACTGAATATAATAATCGTAAACGAAATAGGTATATATTGTTGCAATATCAAAGTGTTTTGTACAACATAATGATGTTTATATTTTCTAAATCAATATGTTATCTATTTTAAAGTCCACATCTGTTCACAGTATATGGAATAAATAAGGACATAATAACAACTATAAATAAAATGAGATGCCTGCACACAAAATCGCCGCATATCCAATAGGAAAATTTATATTTTGTGAAAAGGTAAAAATTAAAAGTAAAATATTAAATTTTTTAATAAGTATAGTCTTCTCAACCGAAAAATACACCATCTCAATTTATTTTTATGCATTTACATATCTTTCCCTATGAAGCTCAATAAATCCATAAAAAAAGCTGAGTAATTGCTCATATCAATTGCTAGGATAACTGTCAGAAATTTCTATCATACAAAGTATCCTTGACCTCAAAAACAAGTGCTTTACTTTTGTTATGTAACCAGAAACTTTCTTTCAAACATAAAACCTGAGAAGAATTTTGCTTTTGGTCTACAAATAAGGGGAAAAGAGTTTCATGAAAAAAAAATATATCCGATTAATTTCAAGGGCAGCAGTATGGTCTCCTCGTTTTGGCGGAGTAGCATTTTTTATTTTGTTATTCTCAGTAGTTTTGCAGCGCTTTTCAGTAATTGATGCGGTAGAATTCATAATTTTAGTAGTTATTTCTTCCTTCTGTGTTGTTGTTTCTCTTTTCCTCGCATTCAAAGCACTTTACAGTTTGTGGGTCTATGGTTCTCTAGGAGGAATGAAAGCTTTAAGAGGTATCATTTATTCATTGATTACTGCCACACCATTGACATTATTTTTTGGATTTTGGTTTGCTTTACCAGCTCTTCACGATATTTCTACTGATACACAAAACCCACCAGCTTTTTTTCGCGCAACACGCCCTAATAATGCTTTGCCACTTAAAAATGTTTTAACTGAACAAGCGGCATTACAAATGTCACAATGGCCAGAAATGTCAGGGCGCCGTTATGATGGCTCACCTGATCGTATTCGCGAATCCGTTCTCAATGTCCTAGCAACTTATGATTGGCCTGTTGTAGCTCAACGAAAATTTCAAGGTGAAGAAGATACGCTTTATATTGCAACAATGGCAAAAACTTTTTACCTTGGTTTCATTTCAGACATTATTATTCGTTTAACTGATGAAGGAGATACAACCTTTGTTGATATGCGTTCTGCTTCTCGTTATTTACCAAGAGATTTAGGAACAAATGCTGCTTTTATTATCGATTTTATGAATGCACTTGATACAGAAATCGCGTCACTCCCTCTTTCTCAAGATGATGAGATAGGATGAATTATATTTGGTAAATCAGCTTATTTCAAAAATAAATTTTGAGGCGTACAAAAACAAATGAATCAGTGAAATCGCTTGTACATATATCTTTTAAACTATGTTAACAATATTATTGATCTTAGAGAGAGATTGCTAGCTTCTAAGAAACTAGAAGGAGTATTTTTTTACTTTACCGATAGTAGAAACCTAGCTTATCTGACAAGGTAAAAAAGTTCCTGCTACCACACTTCCTATTGCTCCATAGAGCATGCTAGGAACTTCTTCTTTTATACCAATTAATCTTCCTATTACTTCGTCTCGAATACTATTTACAACCACGTCATAAACATAACCATCCACACCACAACTTTTAGAGTGAAACCAACTTTATGAATGTGAGTCTCTCGATGAACTTGAACTACCCATTTTAAACTTCTTTTTATCTATGAAATAGTGTGCCCATTATAATACACAATAAATTTTTATTATACTTTTGAGACGAAAATAAGATATATATTTAAATAATATAAATAAAAATATGTATTAATTGATAGATATATTATGTAATATATTATTAATATTTAAAATATATTTTATTTACAATAAATTAAAACTAGATATCATAGATAAAAATCTTCTTTCGACAAAATATAAAAATTAAATGAGCAATTCATCCGAAAAGCTAAGATGCTTCTCTTGGTTTATTAAAACCACCAATAAATATATTCATTATGAATTTATTCTTGTGACTATTGTTTTGCGCTTACTTTGCTTGGTGAAGCCTTTTATTTTCCAAGCGATTATTGACTGCGTCTCACCCTTTCAGCGTGCGGAAAATCTTTATGCTACATTGACCTTTTATGATTGCTATCATACTGTTTAGCACAACTTTTAGCGCTCTCTCAGACTATCTAGGAACTTATTTAGCACATCGGCTTACACTAGAATTTGCGCATCGCATTTACACCCATATATCAAGCATTTCATTACCTATTTTACACATCACTACCTGTTTTACACACCTTCATCAGAAATCTGTTATTTCTTGAAAGCTATAGCTTAATATGGCATCATTTTATAGTAGATACTAAAATAGCAGATAGAGAACAGGTTTAAAAAACAAACGGAATAAAAACTCCCGAACTTTTATAACCTATTATTCACTAAAGGATGGCTGGGGTACCTGGATTCGAACCAGGGAATGCCGGTACCAAAAACCGGTGCCTTACCGCTTGGCTATACCCCAAAAGAAAAACGTGCTCACGTTCACTTTTGCACCTTATAGCGATTCCTGTGATTGTACGCAACATCTGAAAACTAAAGCTCTTACTTTTTTATTATAAAGTTTTAAAGCCCTGTTAGTATTGCACTTATAAAAAGTTTATCGTAGATGACTTTCACTCGTTTACATTTTTCACACAACAACAGCTCTTTATTTATCAGTTATTTTATAGCTTTCTATTTTGTCTGTTTATTTTACGATAGAATAGAATGCACATTTGTACTTTACTGATATGTTTAATAAATCACTATTGACCGTATTCTTTCCAATGCATTCTTATCTAAGCTCTTTAAATAATACGTGAGAATAGAGAAGCTTTGTGTGTTAATGATTTTTGTTTTCTTAACTGTATTCTCAATTCTTGGTTATCCAGAGTACCATAAATTCTCTTCTTTCCACTTACAAATTGAGCTGATAATGCACACCACAAACGTAATGAGGCTATTATAGATAAATTCCATTTTTAGCCAATATGTGCAAACTGTCCATTATAATGAGATTTATAAAATAGTTCTAGAATATATATAAAGATCAGTAGTATCGACAAAAGATATTTGCTGGTATTATAGATAGCTTATTGATATATAATGATTAAATTATTGTTTTTTGTATTAAATGAAAGCTCAGAATATCGCAAAGTTCTCTTATTTCAAACTTTTTTATAATGGATTAATAAAAATCACCCCCTTGCACACCACAAACAAGAGCAGTGTAAAAATAAAGTGCTTTTAAAAAGAAATAAAATACCTCTTATAAATCGTCTCAATGTAAGAATTATCTTTACATGAAAAAATAGCAAATAGAATGATGGTACCCTCTTATTTATAAATGATGGGATACAAACAATCCCCTAGGCTGAAAACAATTTTGCAAAAATTAAAAATATTTATTTGGTATTTTAAAAATATTTACAGCAATAAAGATAGTATCTGATAGCTGTTTAAGTTCGCTCTCTATGCATAAAAACGGATATAAAAATTTTAGAGAGGTTATATTATATGAATCTGAGATTGATTAAATGTGTATATCCAGAAAAAATATCTTTACAAAAAAATGATTGTCAAAATTAACGAATATAAAAATATATTCAACATTTGCTTTTCAGTGTTGTAAATGGCAAATTGAATTTGTGGAGTAAGCTTAACAATTAGAAACGAGGAGAATTTTAAATGGCTTTTGAATTGGCCGCGTTGCCTTATGATTATGATGCCCTTTCGCCTTATATGTCACGTGAAACGCTTGAGTATCACCATGATAAGCATCATCTCGCTTATCTTACCAATACCAATAATCTTCTGAAAGATTTAGGCTTAGAAAATGAAAGCCTTGAAGATATTATCAAAAAAAGTTTTAGCAAAAATATTGGTTTATTTAATAATGCAGCACAATATTATAATCACAACCATTTTTGGCTTTGGATGAAAAAAGGCGGTGGTGGTAAAAAACTGCCTGAAAAATTAGCAAAGGCTATTGAAACTGATCTGGGCGGCTATGATAAATTTCGCGCTGATTTTATTGCTGCTGCTAGTACTCAATTTGGTTCTGGATGGGCATGGGTGGCTGTAAAAAACGGTAAACTCGAAATTATGAAAATGTCCAATGGTGAAAATCCTCTCATTCATCATGCTCAGCCTATTCTAGGTGTTGATGTATGGGAACACTCCTATTACATTGACTACCGTAATGCGCGCCCGAAATATCTTGAAGCCTTTGTAGACCACTTAATTAATTGGGACTATGTTTTGAAGCTTTATGAAGATTGTGGACTTTAAACCGTCTGGATCATTTTTATTTTGCATAAAAGGCTCTGTAATTCATTGGAATGCAGAGCCTTTTTTTAATGATATCTAAATTAACAAAAATTCTTTCCTACTATTTTTAGGATGTATGCATAGATAAATGCAATTTCTTCTAACTTTGAAAAACGTCCAGCCGCACCAGCGTGACCTGAATCCATATTAATGCGTAATAAAACCGCATTATCGTCTGTTTTTAAGTCTCGCAATTTCGCCACCCATTTCGCAGGCTCCCAATAAGTAACACGAGGATCCGTTAACCCTGCAATTACAAGTATAGGAGGATAGTTTTGAGCTTTAACGTTATCGTAAGGTGAATAAGAAGCAATAAGATTATAATCTTCCTGTGATTCAAGAGGGTTTCCCCATTCAGGCCATTCTGGTGGCGTTAGGGGTAGTGAAGCATCTAACATTGTTGTTAAAACATCAACAAAAGGCACATTCGCTACAATTCCAGCAAAATCCTGTGGTGCAATATTAGCGATAGCCCCCATCAACATCCCTCCTGCCGATCCACCGTAAGCAATGAGTCGGTCATGGGATGTGAATTTATTGTTTACAAGATAACGTCCACAGGCAATAAAGTCTGTGAATGTATTGTATTTAAAAAGGTGTTTTCCTTTCTCATACCATTCAACTCCTTTTTCTTTTCCTCCACGAATGTGGGCAATAGCATAAATAAAACCTCTATTCACCAAAGAAAGCACTTCACTATTGAAACTAGCAGGAATAGAAATTCCATATGCACCATAACCATAAAGCAAACAAGGTGCACTACCATCAAGAGTAGTAGTTTTATGATAAAAAAGTGAAATAGGAATTTTCTCACCATCGTCTGCTATCGCTGTAACACGCTGTGTTACATATTCATCTTTATTATGCCCTGAAGGAATGGTCTTGGTTTTTAAAAGCATTCGTTTTCGACTTTTCATCTCATAGTCAAATACTTGATCAGGAGTTGTCATAGATGAATAGGAAAAGCGAATAGTTTGACTGTTGTATTCTGCAGCACCCTGTAGAGCTAAAGAATAAGCCTCTTCTGTAAAAGTAATAGAATGGACTTGTCTTGTAGTACGCTCCATCACTTTTATACAAGGAAGTCCTTCAACACGTTCAAGCCAGAGAAGAAAATCTTGATAGACGTCATGGGATAATATCAAACGTCCAGGTTGATATGGCACGAGCTCTGACCAATTTTCTGATTGAGGAGATGCACATGGCACTACCATAATTTTAAAATCTTTTGCGTTATCTAGATTGGTCAGAATATAAAAAACATCGTCACCTTCTGTAAGTGAATATTCAATACCCTTTTCTCGCTTCCGTACACATTGAGGCAATGTGAAAGGTGCTGCAGCAGGAATCAACCAAATTTCTGACGTTTCATGATCATGAATATTAATGTAAATAACGTCATTAAGCTTAGAACCGCTTACGTGTAAGAAAAACCCTGGATTATCTTCACGAAAAATAAGCTTATCCTGCGATTGATCAGTATTTAATCGATGATAATAAAGTTCAGAAGGTCGGTGGTTTTCATCCATCTTCGTATAGAAAAAACCTTCAGATTTAGCATCCCACACAACCTGTCCAGATGTATCAGTAATTGTATCCGTACAATCAGACAATGTTTCCAAATTACGAATTTTAGCTGTATAAAATTCTGATCCTTTGTCATCGTAGGTCCATACAACATGTGTATGGTCAGGAGATTCTTGAACTGAGCCAAAATTAAAATATTCTTTACCTTCAGCCAAACTGTCACCATTAAGATAAACGTTTTTCTCTCCTCCATTCCTTGGTATCCGAAAATAATGTGGCTGTTGACCTCCGGTAACATAAGAGAAGCCATATGCAAAAGGACCATGTTTTATAGGAACAGAACTGTCATTTTCTTGGATTCTACTTTTCATTTCGGTAAAAAGTAAATCCTGTAATGATTTTGTATCAGCCATTTGAGCGGATTGATAGGCATTCTCTTTCTCAAGGTGGTCTCGAATATTTCCATCAAGACAATGGGGATTTTTAAAAACCTCTTGCCAATTAGAGGCGCGTAACCAATGATAAGGATCATAACGAGAAATACCATGATATGTCTCTTTATGAATGACCTTAGATGCTTTAGGGAAAATGACAGAAGAGCGGGTCATGCACAATCCTATATTAAAATATTGATAGTTTCTGTTTATATGTTGGAATCATACCACTTATGCAAGTGCATAAATCTGCCAGTGCCAATTACTCAAAAAAATCTAGCTGCGATAATTTCCACAATTACACTATATATCCTTGTTTATCATAAGCATTGTTTTTTATACGAATAATATCGCTTTTATAAAATAGACCGTATAAGAAAAATAAAAATATTTATATCATAATTTAATTATTAATTAATTATAATAAATATATTTTATATATAAAAATAAGTAAATTTTCATTGAAATTAGTTAATAATATAATTTTTGTCATAACGTAATATGTATTTTTTAAATTTTTGTATAATTTATTTTGCTTAAAAAAATTATTTATATTATTTGACACAAAAAAACCGTACATTATATTATAGATATACTTAGTAATTAATTTTATAAAATTAAATTATCCTTTAATGGGAAAAAATCGGGGTTTTCTTGCTGTATATTATGATCAAAAAGAGGTATTTATTTGATTTTTTTGTGTTTTGGCAATTTTATAGAATAATTGAATTGACAAAAAAGATTTTTGTACAATATGAGATCTGTATGCGTAAGCTCTCTATTGTTTGAGCATGCGTGCTAGTTATATCTCTATTAAAGTTAAAGGAAACAAGAATGGAACATCGTCCAGTCTTAGAGACTGAAAGCAATTTAGTTATTACATTGGTTGCTGATATTGTTGCTGCCTACGTGAGTAATAATTCAATTCGACCGACTGAAGTACCAAGTTTGATTGCTGATGTTCATGCCGCTTTTCGTAAAGCAGGAAATGTAGAACTAGCAGAGGTCGAAGTTGAAAAGCAAAGGCCCGCTGTTAACCCAAAACGTTCGATATTTCCCGATTATCTCATTTGCCTTGAAGATGGGAAAAAATTTAAATCTTTAAAACGTCATCTCATGACACATTATGGAATGTTGCCTGAAGAATATCGTGAAAAGTGGCAGTTAGACAGTTCTTATCCTATGGTCGCACCTAATTACGCAAAAGCACGCTCAGCCTTGGCAAAAGAAATGGGACTGGGGCGTAAAAGTAAGCGGAGAAAAAACAAGTAATTGTTTCTTTGAAGAGGTATTCATCTCTAGTATATTAAAGGGCTTTTTAATAGATATGTTCTACGGAGAAGTTTTGTATAATTCTTTCTGTAATTGTTTTTATACATGACTCTCATTACGGATCCGTTCGATCATCGATTTAAGACCATTTGATCGTTGTGGTGTGAGATTTTCGTTTAAACCGAGTCTTTCAAAGAGTCCTTCAGCATCAGCATTACGAATTTCAGAGGCTTTTTTCCCTGAATAGAAGGCAAGAAGAATGTAGATAAGCCCACGCACAATATGGGCATCAGAATCGCCTTGAAATGTTATAGTTGGATTGTCTGAATTATTACGCGAAGATAAAAGCCACACTTGGCTCACACACCCAGGCACTTTATGAGAATCATTTCGAGCACTTTCTGGAAAAGGTGGTAATTTATAACCAAGCTCAATCACATAACGATAACGATCCTCCCAATTATCCAGAAGAGAAAAATTTTCTATAATTTCGTCAATCGTTTCTGTCATAATCTCACTCCTATCTTGTCTTGATGATCATGTTGTATGCATTTTCTTGAAAGATAAATGCTTATGCCAACGACAAGTGTTAAAATTGATTTCAAGGTAAGATCGTATGTTTTTGTACGGGCTCTTGTATCCCTATATTAGGTGTAATATTTTGGGATTCTTCCATATTTTTGTTATTTAATATACGCCCCAAATATTCGTAAGCCACTCTTGCACCATGACATGCACGTTCGCCAAGTGAACTTAAAAAGGATTTTCCAATTTTGCAAACTTCCATATTACGATCACAGAATGCTCCTAAATCATTTAAAGTTTTTTTTAAAGCAATAATCACATCACTTGTTGTCGCGCTATCTTTTGGAAGAGAAGAATGATTACTACTAGGCTTTTCTACAAAAAGTGAAATGATAACAAAAACAACAAACAAAAATAATAATAATTTGATTAAAAAACGTATCATGAGCAGCCAATGTACCGCAATTGTAAATGAAACAAAAACTATATCCTATACCTTTCTCCTTTATAAAAACTTTATAAAATCGGTATTTTATAAAGTTGAATATTTATTTAGCAAATTTATACCATTTATAAGATGACTGTACAAAAATGAAACGCATTACTTCTTATTTAAAAATTCATACCAGAATTGCACAATCAAAAAAGTATTGAAGATATATGCGCTTATAATCTCACTGCGTATCAATAAGAAAAAATACACTATCATAAAAAAATGACAGATCATAACGAGGAGAAGATGTGAGGATTATGATATGGTACAATCTAGGTTGCAATGCTCTGTTTTATACAAAAATTACAGAAGTAAAATTATAAGAATTAAGAATGTATCCCATTTTCTGATAGATTCTTTAAAATTACCTTCGTTGATATTGAATTAAATATTAGTAGAATGAATTTATACTAAAATAGATACAGTAGCGAAAAACAATGATACTCATCATGCTGTTCTGCCTCTATACATATGAAACATTTGAAAAATGATACATACTGTCATCTTTATCGCATGATAAGAAAACATGTTTCAATTTTGTTTCAAGTATTCCCCAATATACCCGTAAAAATGAAGAAATGAGGTGGTACCTTTGGTCTAGCTGATGATATATAATACTATGATCATAAATATCAAAAAATGGTATCATATCATTGGAAGTTTTTTTCACACATATTAAAAATATTGCATAATATGAAACCAAATAAATTGATGAAGACCGTTATTCATTTATCAGCTTACACATTTATATAACGATCTCACTTATTTTAACAGTTTATAAGGAGAGAACAGTAATATAGATATATCTCCTCTCTCGCTAAAAGCGAGAATAATTTGTATTCATTTCTGTGTAAAAAACAATTGCAATAGGAAATAAAAAATAAAAGTAATGACAAAAAAACGAAAAACGCGCAGAATAAAAACTGTAAAAAAGCATCAATACTACAGTAGTATTGTTATAACACTTCTTCTTCTGATGGGTCGTTTTCTTTTTTGGATAACGAAGACGCTTTATTTCTATACACAAAAAAATACTTTGTTTTTCATTGGACTTTTTCTTTTTATAATCAGTTTTGGATTCGTTTCATTTAATGCTTTATTTTTACAAATGATAATACATCAAGATGTCTTTACTAAAACAAAGTTCACATTTTCTCCAAAAATAGAGAAAAACTCTGCTCTGTCCCCAAAAGAAGAAAAACTTCACTCTGTTGCTTCTATGCCTTCTAAAAACCATCAGCACAAAAATTCATCTTCACATTCTTTGTCAGAAAACACGCTAAAAATGCAAAAGAAGTTAGCAAAACTAGGACTTTATGACGGTCCTTTAGATGGGATTGAAGGCCCTAAAATGCGTCGTGCTATAGCCTTATGGAAACAACAAATTAATTCTGAAATGCAAAACAATATCTTGCCCCACTCTACAACAGATGAAATTGCCATATTGATTAAGCAGAGTGAAATGGAAATAGCAGATGAAACAAAAAAGGTAGGAGATGTATCACACTCAAAAGAAACCATTTTAGCACGTCCTGTTATAGATATTAAGCAAGTGCAAAAAGCTTTACGTATTTTTGGTCATCCAGAGATTGTTATCAACGGTATAGAAGACCAAAAAACAATAGAAGCCTTAAAACAGTTTCAAAAAATATTTGATCTTCCTATAACAGGTAAGGTTGATCATACAGTTGTGATGAAAATGCGTGAAGTTGGTTTGTTAGACTAATAAAAGCAAATATCAGTCTTATAAAGCAAAAACTGAAAACACAGAAATCATCTGCTATTTTGCCTTATGCTCTGCCTCATAGTGAAAGGTATGTTTTCTCTCTCCATTCATACAACACGCAGTATATCCTGAAAGTTTTTTTTCATGAAAGAAATAAAGAGTATGTACAATTTATTCTGCGCACCAAATTCAAAATATTGATTTATAAAAATAACTTATCGTTTTTATAATTCGCATGAGACTCCCAATACATCCAGCCGTCCCCATTGAGCACCACTATCTTTATACTTATGAAGAAGAAACTGGTACCATCATTATATTGACAGCTCCCAATGTGTTACAGCCCTTACATTAAGGCGGTTCATCAGGGGTATTTTTAGTCTTTTCTCAAATAAATTTTTCCCACATACCAACCCCACTTATGGTGTGAAAGCAAGTGGTTTTTGTTGATTCAAGATAAACAGATTTGAAGTGAATGAATCTTACAATATCGGGGTTTTAATTCAATATGCAAAACAGTGAATTATCATTATAAATCAATATGTTATTCATTTTAATCTCTTTTATCATGAGTCAGAAAACATATGCTTGCACCTCACAAGAAGAATGTGTGTATGAATAAAAACATTTAAGAAAGAGGTCGATAAACCTCTTATGAATGATGTAAATGTAAGAATATCAATGAAGACCTCAAAACCTCCTATGCTTTTTTTGCAATAGCCGCTTGTGCTGCAGCTAAACGCGCAATTGGCACCCGAAAGGGAGAACATGAAACATAATCTAAATCGTTTTCTTCACATAAAGTAATAGAAGCAGGATCACCTCCATGTTCACCACAAATTCCTAGTTTGATTTTTTTACGCTGTGAACGACCACGCTGCGCCGCAATAGAAATAAGCTCTCCTACTCCATCACGATCAATGGATACAAAGGGATCTTGCTCTAAGAGCCCTTTTTGGAAATAAGTTGCCAAAAAAGGAGCAGCATCATCGCGTGAAATTCCAAAAGTGGTTTGTGTCAAATCATTTGTTCCAAATGAAAGAAATTCAGCAGTTTGCGCAATTTCATCAGCCCGAAGAGCTGCTCTTGGAAGCTCAATCATTGTCCCCACCATATACTGAATATGGCTTCCTTTTTCCTTCATTACTTCACCAGCTACTTGATCTATACGAGCTTTTACAAAATCAAGTTCAGATTTAAGTGCAACAAGCGGCACCATAATTTCAAGCATAACAGGAGATCCAGATTTTTGCGCAGCATCTGCTGCTGCTTCAAAAATAGCCCGCGCCTGCATTTCTGCAATTTCAGGATACGTGATCGCTAAACGGCATCCTCGTAATCCAAGCATAGGATTAAATTCATGCAACTGCTGCGTACGTTCAGAAAGTACATCAGCAGAAACTCCCATAACTGTTGCAACCTCAAGAATTTCTGCATTCGTTTTTGGTAAAAACTCATGCAATGGTGGATCCAATAAACGAATAGTAACAGGTAAACCACACATAATTTCAAACAATTCACTAAAGTCTGAGCGCTGCATTGGCAATAGCTTATCCAATGCCTTACGACGACCGCTTTCATCATGACTTAAAATCATTTCACGCATAGCAACAATACGTTCACCAGAAAAAAACATATGCTCCGTACGACAAAGTCCAATACCTTCAGCCCCAAAAGAACGCCCCATACTTGCATCAGAAGGGGTTTCTGCATTAGCGCGAACCCTTATACGCCGCATCCCATCAGCCCACTCCATCAACTTTGCAAAATCTCCACAAAGCTCAGGTTGCAACATCGCAACTTTGCCTTTTAAAACTTCCCCACTTCCACCATCAATCGTAATGACATCACCTTTTTGAAAACTTTGTCCTGAAGCAAACATTGTGTTTGTATTATAATCAATACGCACATTGCCAGCACCAGAAATACACGGCTTTCCCATACCACGTGCAACAACAGCAGCATGACTTGTCATACCACCACGCGTTGTTAAAATCCCTTCTGCAGCGTGCATACCATGAATATCTTCTGGACTTGTTTCAACACGCACCAAAATAACTTTACGCCCTTCTGCTGATACAGTTTCGGCTTCTTCTGAAGTAAAAACAATTTCACCAGTTGCAGCCCCCGGAGAAGCAGGCAAACCGCGTGCAATAACAAACCGCGTTGCTTTTGGATCAATTGTCGGATGTAAAAGCTGATCAAGCGATTTTGCATCAATTCGCATCACCGCCTCTTCTCGGCTTATTAAGCCCTCTTCAACCATTTCCGCCGCTATCTTTAAAGCCGCACGAGCCGTTCGCTTCCCTGAACGAGTCTGCAACATCCATAATTTACCCTTTTCAATTGTAAATTCGAGGTCTTGCATATCTCGATAATGCTGTTCAAGCTTCTGTGCAATCTGACACAACTTCAAAAAAGCCTCTGGTATAGTCTCTTCTAAAGACGGCTTATTTGAACCTGCAACAATACGTGCATTTTCTGTAATATTTTGAGGAGTTCGAATGCCCGCTACCACATCTTCCCCCTGTGCATCCACTAAAAATTCACCGTAAAGCTCTTTTTGCCCTGTCGATGGATTACGTGTAAAAGCAACCCCTGTTGCCGAGTCTTCACCCATATTGCCAAAAACCATAGCTTGCACATTAACTGCCGTTCCCCAATTTTCAGGAATATTATGTAAACGGCGATAAGTGATTGCACGTGCTGTCATCCAACTTGAAAAAACTGCTCCAATCGCACCCCATAACTGTTGTTCAGGATCTTGCGGAAATGGCTTCCCTAATTCTTTTTTTACATATGCTTTATAGGAAATAATAACATCTTTCCAGTCATCCGCTGTCATTTCTGTGTCAACAGTATAACCATTGCGTACTTTTGACTCATCAAGTATCTCTTCAAAGCATGAATGATCCAATCCCAAAACAACATTAGAATACATTTGAATAAAACGACGATAACTATCATATGCAAAACGCTCATTATTGGCTTGTAAAGCAATTGCTTTCACAGTTTCATCATTCATACCAAGATTAAGTACTGTATCCATCATCCCTGGCATGGAAGCCCTAGCACCTGAGCGAACAGAAAGTAAAAGTGGCATTTTTTCATTACCAAACTCACGTCCTGTCTGCTCACCAACGCGTTTAAGCGCTTGCTTAACAACGTTCTGTAATTCTGCAGGATATGATTCGTTATGTGCGTAATAAAAATTACAAACTTCTGTTGTCAGAGTGAATCCTGGAGGAACAGGCAAGCCAAGGTTGCTCATTTCTGCTAAATTAGCCCCTTTACCTCCGAGAAGATTGCGCTCGTTTGCACTTCCTTCTGCATTGCCATCTCCAAAACTATAAACCCATTTTGTCATTGCACAAGTCCTCTCATATCAGCATCAAAATCTAATCTCAGCTTACCATCACAAGCAATGATTCGCTTTACAACTGATCAAACAGAAAAAATATTGCTCCAATAAAGGCACAAAACCAACTCTCCCAACAGGGAAATGATCACAAATATTATCTTCTGTAAGGAAGATTTAGTTTTTAAGAAAACTATCAATCACCGAAGAGAAGGACTCCACCGACATAATACCTTCATATTTATTGCCATTTATAAAGAAAGTAGGAGTTGCTGTGACACCAAGCTCTTTACCACGCTCAAAAGATGCATTTACTTCATCTAAAATGGCCTGATTTTTCAGACAAGCATTAAAACTTTCATCCGTAAAATTTGCCATTAAACTGACTTTTTTCAGCGGTGTTAGAGCATCTTGTCCCCAAACCCACTCATGCTGTTTTTGAAATAAAACTTCTATCAAAGGAAAATAACGATCTTCTGGTGCACATCGCGCTAACATAAAACCTGCTGTTGCCCTTGGATCAAAAGCATACTCGCGAAAAATAAGTTTTACCTTTCCCGTTTTTATATATTTTTTACGAATTTTGGGAAGTACCTCATTATAAAAATACGCACAATGAACACATGTTAACGAAGCATATTCAACAATTGTTACTGGTGCATTTGCCTCTCCCTCAAACCGATCCTTTACCTTTCCTGGTCGAAGAACCTCAGCCATATCAACAGTTGAAGCTAGTTTAGAGCTACCAGCAGCAATAGCAGTTGCACTAATTTGTACAGTTGCTATTAAGAGAAAAATGATCTTTAAAGAAAAAAAAGAACGATATTTTATCATAAATAATACTTTTCTATTGTTATTAAACGAGTAAGACCTCTGCAATTTACCTAATATATTAGAAAAAAAAATATATATATAGCCTATCTTGCTATTTATTATTTTTTTCTGCAAAAATGCAACAACCAAGTTGATAAAGTGATTGCTGTAAATTTTTATCTTCAACTTTCTCAATCATTTTTTTTATACGTTTTTTGTCTTTTTCATTCGGAGATAGTTTCATTGGCAAATGATTTGTAAGAACCGATATGTTCCTTTGCTCAATCTTGATACGGTTAATAGCAATATAGCCAAAAAAAACATTAATTCTATGAAGCAACTCGTCTGTTTTGTGCATCAATTTTAAGGCTGCAAACCCTTCACACGCCACAACAAGTGTCGCAGGTTGGAAAGTTTCATCTAAATTAGCACGACGTTTCCAAATAATTTTAAGCGGTATTGTGTGTTCACCTATATCACCACCCGCAATCTGCAGCCAATGCTCTATAAGTGCCACATTAAGTCCTGTCCGTTTACATAAAACCGGATCAAGTATTTTGGATACCGTTTCAGAAAGAGAATGAAAATGACGCTTCTTAAATTGTTTGCTCATTTTTCTAAATCATCGTCAAGTCACACACTAAAGTTAAGACACACACTAAATTAGTGCAATTTTTTCATATCAAAATTCTTTTCTAAAAAACAATAAAATACCACAAGATCCATTTCTTACCTAACCATAGCCTCTATAATGAAACAAAAATAAAATGTGAATTGCAAAATACATACTTTTTCTTTTGCATTTTATATCTTCCTATGTATGATTGAAAATAATCATGCATGAATTTTCCTTACGTCTTCTTTCTTGGTACGATGAGAAACACCGAGACTTACCATGGCGAATTACTCCTAAAGAGCAAAAACAAGGTATCTATTCTGATCCATACCGAGTTTGGCTATCTGAAATCATGCTTCAACAAACAACTGTCGAAACCGTTAAACCCTATTTTAAAAAATTTCTAAAGCTTTGGCCTGATCTTTCTTCTTTAGCGAAAGCCTCACCAGATGATATTATGAAAGCATGGGCTGGTCTTGGCTATTATTCACGTGCACGTAATCTTAGAAACTGTGCTAAACAACTTGTTGAAAACTACGGAGGACAATTTCCGCAATCTGTAAAAGCATTGCGTACCCTATCTGGTATTGGAGACTACACTGCTGCAGCCATAGCCGCAATTGCTTTTAATCACCCTGTAGCAGTTGTTGATGGTAATGTCGAGCGTGTGATAACCCGCTTATTTGCTATCACTTCAATGTTACCAAAAGCAAAACCTGAAATTAAAGAAAAAACACAAGAAATTATCTCTTTAAATCGTCCTGGGGACTTTGCTCAAGCAATGATGGATTTGGGAGCAACCATTTGTACACCACGTAAACCATCTTGTCACCTCTGCCCTCTTCAAAGTTTGTGTAAAGCCTCCCAAATGCATAAAACAGAGTCTTTTCCAGTCAAAGCTCCGAAGAAAAAACGCCCTTCAAAAACTGGCACCGCTTTTGTTGTACTTAATGAAAATAAACAAATTTATTTGGAAAAACGACATGGCACAAAACTTCTCGGTGGCATGACTCAAATTCCTAACTATATTGGAACGAACAATGAAAACGTCCTCCAACATGCCCCTTTTACCGCTAATTGGCAATTCAAAGGACAAATCACACATATTTTTACCCACTTTTCCCTGAAACTCGATATTTACTACATCAACAGTACTCACGAAATAAATCGCGAAAATGGCTGGTGGTGCGATATTCAGAACCTTGCCGAAGAAGCTCTTCCCACTGTCATGAAAAAAGCCATTTCCGTAGTCATTCCTAATTCTTTTAAAATTAAATAATTTTCATCATTAAAAAATAAATTTCTTAGTTTCATATGCAAATGTTTTATTTTTCATAAAATGCATTGTTTCATAATAATCATTCATCATCTTGAAGCTTGAATAAGATTCTTTAACGTAGTGGAACTTGCTCCTCTCAGCTCCTTTTATGATGCAGCAAACGTTCACTTGCATATCTTAAATAGAATCAGAAAAAACAGTTTTAAGATAAAATGCTAATCCTCCTTTTTACCTGTTATTTCACTACAAAAGTGTAACATGGAAAGCGGAGCAATATACAATTGCGTGTTTTATAGAACACCCGTTTCTAGCATCTGTGAACGTATCATCATTCTTAAATCATCTATGGATTTCAACTTCCCGTTTTCCTCATAATACCAAAAGGTCCAACCATTACAGCTTTGTGAATCTTGAACTTTTCGCCCCATTGCATGAATAGAACCAGCTTCACCACCATGCATGATCGTACCATCGGCCCTTATAATAGCAGATACTCGCTTCTTGCGATCATAAAGGATTTCTCCTGGACGGAGTAAACCAGCTTCAAGTAAACTATTGAATGCTACGCGTGGCTCTGCTTTTTTTCTATCCAAAATTGCCAATTCTGGTTTGTCTAAAGGTTTAACCGCAGCAATCCTCTCACATGCCGCATCAATGTAATTTTGCTCACGTTCAATACCCACAAAATCACGTCCCAAAAGCTTGGCAACAGCACCCGTCGTTCCCGAACCAAAAAACGGATCAAGAATGACATTACCAGGCTTACTAGAAGCCATGATAATACGAGCTAATAACGCTTGTGGTTTTTGTGTTGGATGCAACTTACGCCCTGCCTCATCTTTTAAGCGTTCAACACCAGTGCAGAGAGGGAAAAGCCAATCGGAACGCATTTGTAGATCTTCATTTGCAGCTTTTAAAGCATCATAATTAAACGTATATTTTTTATCCTTTTGATCTCGAACAGCCCAAATAAGCGTCTCATGAGCATTTTGAAAACGACGCCCCCGAAAATTAGGCATAGGATTATTTTTACGCCAAATGATATCATTCAACATCCAAAAACCTAAATCTTGTAATGCCGTACCAACCCGAAAAATATTATGATAAGACCCAATAACCCAAAGAGTTCCATTGGGTTTCAACACACGACGACAAGCAAGCAGCCACGCACGCGTAAAAGCATCATAAGCAGCAAAATTTTCAAATTGATCCCACTCATCATCAACTGCATCAACAAGCGAATAATCTGGGCGATATAAGCTACCATTCAATTGCAAATTATAAGGAGGATCAGCAAAGATCATATCAACTGAATGTTTTGGCAGTTTTTCCAGTACTGCAACACAATCTCCTTTGAAAATTTTATTGCGCCATGGTACCTGTGAAGAAGTACCAACAAAATCTTTTTGAAGCTGAATAACTGTCATAAAAAAACCAACGAAATGAACTGAATTTGCCCTATAATCAATATTGCTTATAGTCCTGCATTACCAACCCATATTTACAAAATTAGAGTAAACGTATCGTTAAACTTCTGCAAAATTAATACTCGTTTTTACTCTTTCAGGAAAAGTAAAGAAATTTCATACTAACAAACTCTTGTTTTTCTTCCCTTCAACCTGCTATTCACATATTCTTTTTTACATAAAGCGAATAAGAATCATTTTCAAAATATCTTTATTATTTGTGAAATAGAATCTTCATTCACGCTAGCTCTTACGCTATAAATGACCCGTAAAGGAATATCTTATGCCTCAAATAGATCTTATTATTTTTGATTGTGATGGAGTTCTGGTAGATTCTGAATATCTCGCAGCAAAAATTGGATCTCAATTACTTAAACAAACAGGATATGAAATATCTCCCGAAGAATTGAGTGAACGTTATGCAGGATTAGTCTTTATTGATATTCTTAAAAAAATTGAACAAGAGACAAGAAAACCAATTTCTGTTCATCTCATAGATCAAATGTCAAATCTTTTTCGAGCACAAATAAAAACTGAATTACGTGCTATCGATGGTATAAGAGAAGTATTAGCAATCATCCAAAATCATTATCCTTACTGTATCTGCTCTAATGCAAAAAGTGTAGATATAAAAGAGATGCTCACTACCGTTGATCTCTATGATTTCTTTGATGGCAAAAATAAAATTTTTTCGGCTTCTGAAATTGGAACGAAAAAAACTAAACCTGCTCCCGATGTTTTTCTTTTTGCGGCGCAACAATTACATGCAAATCCAACAAACACTATTGTTATAGAAGATTCACTTCATGGCGTACATGCTGCATCAATGGCAGGTATGCGCATCATAGGCTTTACTGGAGGATCACATAGTTATCTTGGCCACTCTAATGTACTTGCAGAAGCTGGTGCTGAAACGGTTATCGCCAAATATGCTCATTTGGAAAAAGTTTTAGAGGCAATGTCAATATGGCGAGATTTATCATAATTCATAAAATTTCTATATTATTTAAGCTTTGTTTATATAAAAAATATATATTTCTAACGACTATAATATAATTTGAAATCTACACAATAATGAACTGTACTCTCCTTTCAGAGATAATAACATTAGCAGACATAATAATCGGACAAGATTGAAATAATTTTTTCAAGAATCTCTCACAGAAACTATTGCCATAAACAAAATTTCATCGATAAACTTAGTATTTAATATTGAAAAATCCTATGGTCTCATAGTTTAACTTAACTACATACCGGAGAATCAAGAAGAATATTCATAAATTTATTTCATCAAGATTGTGAAGTACAATCTATAAGAACTTTTTCTTTGAATATATCTAAAATACATCATAATCATAAAAACATAATTTCATACTTTCCATTTTAAATAGTATAAAATTATAAAAATATGACACCATGATATTTATTAATATTTTATTATTTAGAGTTATTATTTTTTAATATTATAATTGGCTAACGTAGCATATTATACATTTATATATAAAGTACAAAAACTTACAAAAATATATTAACATAAAAATAGTAAAACATCTTACTTACTTTATAACATATTTCATTTAATATAATAATTTATATGAATATTATTTAAAAACATTATTTTTAGTAGCTTATATAGATGTAGCTTATAATTATTTTAATAGATAACATATTTCCATAAAATATATAATATACTTGTATAAAATATTATAAATTAAAGTTTTTATATATTTACAAATAAAAAAAATACATAATGATTATATTTTATTATTGAATATAAACTCGTAACGTAGTATAATGTTATTGATATTGTAACTTTTGGGCTCACTTTGTATTTATTGTTATGTACTAAGTAAGCATATCCGAATGTACTTATCTATTACGTGTTCATAAAATAAAAAAATATTTGAGGTAAAACTATGATAAAAATATTTAAAAACTATATGCTTAATCTTCTTGTAGTAACTACTTTTATTTTTTCGCAAGCTGTAAGCGCTAACGCAAACTATTCTTCTCAAAAAGAGAATATTTCTGATTATGTGACACCACAAGTAGAAAACACAACGTCTATAGCAACAAATGCAACTGCTTTCTATGTTCCAGCTGTAAATCATACAGCAGAAAGTAGCGATGCATCTGAAGGAAAAGTTGAAAAAGTAGTTGAACCTGTGACAATTGGATTAGGAATATTGTTTGCAGGATACGCAATAAGCTTTATATTGGGAGTAATAAAAGATATAACCTCAATCTTTAGAAATACTCACTAATCTCCACAACCCCCAAAAGGTTTATTGTGTGTTTAGATATTACCAATAAACACATGATGAACCTTTTTCTTTAACGTCAATATTTTACTTCCCTACATTCATAAAGCCAATACTTACCTACCAATACCAATGATAGAAAGTATTTTAGGTAAAATTACGACAAAAATATTTAAAATATACATAGTAAACACTTTTGTATTCATTAATTTTCCTCTTTTACAATTTACAAATGTTAATGAAAAGTATTTTAAAGAATATCTTTATAAAAAATATTCCTTTTTTCTTTAACAAAGTAATAATAAAAGGAAGAAATTGATATAGTTGCTTTCTATGCATCAAATTTCAGTTATAATGCAAAAAGTGAAAATAACATTGAAAAAAGTTGTGAAAGTATTTAAACCTATTACACTAGGGACTTTGAGTTCAATAGAAGCAACAAGTTATAGAATCTTGACCCGTATTGCTATGAAGCTGTTTCCCCAAATAATAGGATGGGACTAGGAAAATTAGAGTTAAAAAATGCAATAATATGGCGTGATTCATAAGATTCAGACTTCTTATCAAAACTAACCTATGTCCTCAGACCTCATAAGCTTTAACCTTATGTTTTAAGCATAATCCGCCTCAATAATTAGGTAGACTGTTTTGTATGTTTTCACGGATAACTTCACATATACTGCATAGTACAAATATAATGCCTCTGAGTATAAAAACTAAACATTTATACAAAATATACAAAACGCAGATTATTTTAAAATATGCAATTACAAACCAAGTGCCATGGAATCACCTTATACACCTACAATATGGATTATAACATCTCTATTTGAAAGAGATCAATATCATAAGAGTTTTAGATTATCTAGGATAGAAAATCTATCTGAATAACTGCTTGTTGCAAGATAAAGTCTTCTATAAAGACTATCCTGATATAATTTCAATGTTTAGACAACCGCATAAATTGGTATGGATCGTAAGATAAGCGAACGAGTAATGAGAAAAGTTTCTCGACTATAGCGAACTTCTCATTAAATATCCAATACATCGTACCTTAATATCCGAAAGAGTCAATTTCATTACTTTTATGATTGGCTAAGAGTTAAGAAAACAAAATTCTATCCATTTAATAATTTAAATATTATAAAAAAATGAAATAAATAACTTCACCGTTTTGCCGACAATAAACAAAGGAATAAACTTATGAAATACATTAGCACGAGAGGTGAAGCTCCTGCTTTAGGCTTTACTGAAACTATCATGACTGGTCTAGCCAGTGATGGTGGACTGTACCTTCCAGAAAGATTCCCTCAGTTATCATTCGATGCATTACGAGCACTGCGTGGTCAATCTTATACAACAATTGCTAAAACCATTCTTTGGCCTTTTGTAAATAATGAAATCGAATATGCTTCTTTTGAAAATATAATTGCTGAATCTTACGCTACCTTCCGTCATCCAGCAACCTGTCCATTGCTACAAACTGGTCCAGACGAATTTATTCTTGAACTTTTTCACGGACCTACTTTGGCATTTAAAGACGTCGCAATGCAGTTTCTTTCTAGACTCATGGATTACATTCTCACTCAAAAAAAGAGACAGGCAACCATTATTGCTGCCACTTCAGGGGATACAGGTGGAGCAGCCATTCAAGCGTTTGCTGAAAGAGAACACTCAGATGTTTTTGTTTTATTTCCTAAGGGATGCATATCACCCATTCAGCAACGGCAAATGACAACCAATCAAAGCAAAAACGTTCATGCCATCGCTATTGAAGGGAATTTTGATGATTGCCAAGCACTTGTCAAAGCAATGTTTAATGATCATGATTTTCGACAAAAAAAAGCACTTTCAGGCGTTAATTCTATAAACTGGGCGCGTATCATGGCGCAAATTGTTTATTATTTTTCATCCGCACTTTCTTTAGGTGCTCCTGATAGAACTGTCTCATTTACTGTTCCTACAGGAAACTTCGGTGATATTTTTGCGGGTTATGTTGCTGCTCGTATGGGATTACCTATTGCGCAACTCGTTATTGCAACCAATGATAATGACATTCTCGCACGCACATTAACCAATGGTGTTTATGAGACACAGCCTATCATCCACACAACCTCACCCTCTATGGATATTCAAATTTCTTCTAATTTTGAACGCTTGCTGTTTGAAAGCGGCAATCGTGATCCAGTATGGATTCGCAATGCGATGGAAAATCTAAAAAAATCAGGACGTTTTAAACTTAATGAAAAACAACTTAAGAATATTTGCTCCCTGTTTTCTGCTGGGAAAAGCAACATGGATGAAACAGCAAAAACAATTGATAGTGTTTATAAAGAAAGTGGCTATCTCGCTGATCCACATACAGCTGTTGCACTTAAAGTCGCTCGCGAAAACAAACAACCACATATCCCAATGATTGTTCTTGCTACGGCTCATCCCGCCAAATTTCCTGATACCGTTAAAAATGCCTATGAACAAAATGCTCCACTGCCATCTTGTCTCAATGAGTTAATGAAACGTGAAGAACGTATTATAGGGCTTGCTAATGATGAAAAAATAGTAAAAAATTATATTTCTTTAAAATCGCGTGCATCTTATTAAATTTAGCTGCATTTATTCAGATGAGGAATATTGTAATGTCCCACTATGAGGCATTTAACTTATTTAACGGAGTTGTAAACACATGGGTGTAGATATCAGTCACCTTAGTAATGGTTTGACTATCGCTACACATACAATGCAACAAATTGACAGTGTAGCACTCGGAATATGGGTTAAAGTTGGCTCACGGAATGAAACCTTCACACAACATGGTATTGCCCATCTTCTTGAACATATGGCTTTTAAGGGAACGGAAAACCGTACGGCTTTTCAGATTGCAACCAATATTGAAGATGTGGGTGGTGAAATCAATGCCACAACCAGTACGGAAACAACCGCCTATATCGTGCGCGTGCTCAAAAATGATATCCCACTCGCTATTGATATTCTCGCTGATATTTTGATGCATTCAAAATTTGATGAAAACGAATTAGAACGAGAAAAACAGGTCATTCTTCAAGAAATTGGCGCTGCTCATGATGTTCCCGATGATATTGTTTTTGATCACTTTACTGAAACAGCCTTTCGCCATCAGTCTCTTGGGCGCTCTATTTTAGGAACCCCTGAAACAATTCAGACGTTTACCTCGGCTGATCTCCATAATTTTATGAATCAACAATATAGTGCAGATCGTATGGTTGTAGTTGCAGCAGGAGCTGTACAACACGAAAGTTTTCTGAAAGAAGTTGAAAACCGTCTTAGCACTTTTCGCTCCCATTCAACAGCCCCCCTCATAAACCTTGCAAATTACGTCGGTGGTGATTTTCGTGAATATCGCGATTTAATGGATACACAAGTTGTTCTCGGATTTGAAGGACGCGCATATCATGCGCGTGATTTTTACGCTGCTCAAATTCTTTCAATTATTCTTGGTGGAGGCATGTCATCACGCCTCTTCCAAGAAGTGAGAGAGAAACGTGGATTATGCTATTCTATATACGCCTTTCATTGGGGATTTTCCGATACCGGACTTTTTGGTGTGCATGCTGCTACTGGACAAGAAGGATTAAAAGAATTGCTTCCTATGATCCTTGATGAACTCTCTAAGGTAAGTAAAAATATTCATCCCAATGAGCTTCAACGAGCACAAGCACAATATCGTGCTAACCTCACAATGTCGCAGGAAAATCCATCTAGTCAAGCGCACCTTATTGCACGCCAAATACTTCTTTATGGTCGACCAATTCCAATATCTGAAACAATTGAGCGCTTAGATCTTATTACTCCGACACGATTAACAGATTTAGCGCATCGACTTTTTACAAATTCTACTCCAACATTAACTGCTGTCGGACCTGTTGGTCCTCTCATGAATTTTGATGATTTAACATCAATTCTTTCACATAAAATGAAGCAAGTTTAAACAAAATTTTTTCCAATTTTTTTCATACATATTGAAATATAAAAAATTTTTAAAAAGCAAAAAATAATAAAATGCATAAGTTTTATGATAGAATTTACCGTAAAACCTTTCTTGCTCAATAAGTTTGGAAAATATCTATAAAAGAGATGTACAAAACTACCGAATTCTCGCTTCATATGATAAAGAATCTGATAAACGAAAGTATATTTGTGAAATTTAGAAACTCATGGTTTAATTTTGTCCTACAAAATATAAATTTCTATCAGCTTCAAACTTTAACAAGTGGGTATCTGATTTATTTTTGTGTAAAGTCACACAACTTTTCGAAAGAAAATGATAACTGCTTGTTATGTAAAACAACTGAATAAAGGGTAGAGTTTTTTTGAAAATCTAAACAAAAATTAAACATTAAAAAACTGAGAGTGGGACATCGTGAAGAGTTTGCGTAAAATCATTGACATCATTTTCATTATAATTATTAGTTCTTTTGTCTCTTTCACGTCAGCACAAGCGATTGAGCCTGTTAAAATTTCTTCTCAGGATGCGGCTCTTGATCTCTCAAAAGCAATAGAAATTTATCATACAAATAACGCAATCTTTCAAACAAGTACAGCACCCGGACCAGATGGTATTGTATGGCGTATTGAAGTGCAGGCAAAAAATGAAAAATTTTCTGGAAACTGGGCTGTATTTTCTCTTGCAAATCCAACAGATGAACAAATTGACCGTCTCATCGTTGCACCACATTATCGCATGACACATTCAGGACTTTTTTGGCCAGACCTTGGATCAGCACGCATTCAATCCATAACTCCAAGTGAAGGTTTTTCCCTTGATCGTCAAGCCAGTGCAAATTCTGATATCTTTCGTATTACACTTAATCCTGGTGCTGTCATTACATTTGTAGCCGAACTTAACTCTGCAAATCTGCCACAAATCTATTTATGGAAACCTGAAGCCTATAAGGATGCTATCAATTCTTATACACTTTATCATGGTATTCTTCTCGGTATATCAGGTCTTTTAGCTCTTTTGTTAACGGTTCTCTTCGTCGTGCGCGGCACAGGACTCTTTCCAGCAACAGCTGCTGTCGCTTGGGCTGTACTCTTTTATATTGGCATCGATTTTAACTTTCTGAATAAGTTCTTTTCAGTCACGTTAACAACACAACCAATCTGGCGTGCAAGTACAGAAGTAGCGCTTGTTGCTACACTCTTCATGTTTCTTTTTACCTATCTATGCCTGAACCGCTGGCATTATCACTTTAGTTACGGAGCAATTGCATGGACCATCGCTTTTTGTAGTCTTGGAGCATTTGCTATTTATGACCCAATCAGAGCCGCTGGAATTGCACGTCTATCATTTGGTCTTACTGCTGTGCTTGGTATCGTTTTAATCAGCTATTTTTCAATACGAAGCTATGACCGCGCTATCATGATCATCCCAACATGGTTACTCATTAGCTTCTGGTGTATTGGAGCCTATGCTTGTATAGCAGGCTATTTAAACAATGATATTATCCAACCAGCATTAGCAGGAGGGCTGGTGCTCATTGTTCTCCTCATCAGTTTTACTGTCATGCAGCAAACTTTTTCTAATGATGCCTTTCATGAAGGAATATTTTCCGACCTTGAACAACAAGTGCTGGCAGCAAAAGGAGCTGGAAATATTATTTGGGACTGGAATGTTGAACGTGACCGTATTGTTGTACATCCAAACCTAGCACCCCTTCTGGGTACAGAAACCCATAAGCTTAATGGTCCTATGCGCAATTGGATTTCAGCCTTACACCATGATGATCGTGAGCGCTTTCAAGCCATCCTTGATATCATTATTAAAAACAAAAAAGGACGCATCGACCAAATTTTTCGACTTTCTTCCGGTGGTGGCTATTATCATTGGTTTTCTCTTCGTGCGCGCCCAGCTATGCAAAAAGATGGAAAAGTTACGCGCGTTATAGGAACAATTGCCAACATCACTAACCATAAAAAAGCTGAAGAACGCTTATTGCACGATGCAATTCATGACAGCTTAACGGGACTTCCTAATCAACAAATTTTCTTCGATAGATTACAAAGCTATACCTCTTTGGCTAAAGCAAATATCAAAGTTAAACCAACCGTCTTAATGATTGATTTGGATAATTTTCATCAAATTAATCATAAATTAGGAATTGCTGTTGGTGATACTATATTGCTTATCATAGCGCGCCGTTTGAACCGTCTTATTAATTTTCAAGATACTTTGTCACGTCTTTCGGCAGACCGTTTTGCAATCATTTTACTGAGTGAAACTGAACCACAAAAAATTGCAACATTTGCAAATCATCTGCACAAAAAAATCTCAGCACCTATTTCACTTACAGAAAAAAAGATAACACTTTCAATATCAATTGGATTGGTCACATGGAGCGAAAATAGATCGACCGCTAAAGATATTTTAAATGATAGCGAACTCGCAATGATCCGCGCAAAACAAATGGGTGGAAACCATATTGAACCTTTTTACCCTAATTTTCGCACGTTAAGCATTGAGTACAATACTATGGGAAAAGATATTCATCATGCTATAAAACGTCATGAAATAAAAATTCTCTACCACCCTATCCTTAATTTATCAGATGGACACATTATTGGTTTTGAAACAATTGTAGAATGGCATCATCCAAATTATGGAAATCTAAATGTCTCTGATTTTATCAAGATCGTAGAAAATGAACAAATTGTTATGGATTTAGCACAGTTCATCATCAATAATGTTGTTATTGATCTTACGAATGTGCAGGAAAAATTCCCCAAACAGTCTTTCTTCATTTCAATTAATTTACCAAGCACCGAAATGGTTCATCCTCAATTTGTCAGTCAATTACGTTCTGCTTTGCTTCGCCATCCACTCAGCAAAGGGAGCCTGATGATAGAAATATCCGAATGTGTCTTAAGAAAAAATCCTGAACAATCAGCGCATTTTCTCGAACAAGTTAAAGCACTTGGAATGAATCTTGCACTCGATAATTTTGGAACAGGTTATTCATCACTTGCTTATCTCGTGCGTTATCCATTCGACATGGTTAAATTGGATCGTTCGCTTATCTCAATCGACTCTCCCAAGAAAAGGCTTGTTCTCAAGTCTATTATTAATATGGCAACTGATCTTAATTTGCAAATTATTGCAGAAGGCGTTGAAAATGAAAAAGAAGCGATTTTCCTACGCCAAGCAGGCTGTAAATATGTTCAAAGTACACTCGTGACTAAGCCTATCGCCATCGAAGAATTAATCACTCTTATTCAAAATCATTTTCCTCATTCAATTAAGACATAACAAATACGCAAAACAAATGGAAAAAACATTGTGTTGGATCAAGAAAGTGAAATTTTATTACGCATGCCCCATTTCAGAAACAAGATAAATCGGGTTGATCCCCATGCGAACTAAGCTTTCATCATATTTGCGACTTAAATCGCTTTCAAAAAGGAAACTCGGCGATGTAGAGCTAATCAACCAACCATTTGTAGAAATCTCTTCTTCGAGCTGTCCAGCTTTCCATCCAGCATAACCTAATGCTATAAGCGCATGCTGGGGACCTTGTTCACAACTGATTGCTTTTAATATATCAATCGTTGCAGTAAAACAGATCTTATCCGCAATAAAGACAGTTTCTTCACAAGCATAATCATCAGAATGTAGAACGAAACCACGCGAAGAATCAACAGGTCCGCCATATCGTACTGGAAAGTTTCTTATGGGTTCAGAAAGATATTTCGTTTGACTACTGTTTATGACACCAAGATGAAGTAAAAGCTCTGGAAAATCAATATGATGCAATTGATTTAGAATAATTCCCATAGCACCAGCATCAGAATGCGCACAAATATAAATAACGGAACGAATAAAGCGTTTGTCATTCATTCCTGGCATTGCTATGAGTAATCGTCCGCCTAAAAAACCATTACACTGCTTCATCAATCTATATTCTCCATAATTTCCATGGTAAAATTCATGTTCGTTAATACAACAGGAAAATAAATCTCCAATGAAAAAAATTCAAATATTTACAAATTTACATAATATTGCCATTTGTCTTTATAAAAAACTTTTCGTTACTTTAAGCTTAACATACATAATTTTAGAATTATTTCATATTTCTGCCAGAGCTCAAACAACACAAAACATATATCTTTTTGCAACTTCTTGGCATGAAACAGATGGTGGACGCATTAGATTAGCAATGACGCCCCCCTCTTCTTCTGGAATAAGAGATGGCATTATTGAAGTCGTTCTGAAACCAGGATGGAAAACCTACTGGCGTAATCCAGGTAATTCAGGCATAGCACCATTTTTTAATTTTAACCAACAGGTTTCTTACGAAATCTTTTATCCCACACCCCAACTTTATGAAACAGAAAATGATTGGTCATTAGGCTATAAAGATAAAGTCGTATTACCTTTTCGTATTGCTGGTTCAAATAAAAATTTAAGTGGTTCTTTAACTCTTGGTTTATGTCATAAAATCTGTCTTCCAATCACTGTTGATTTTGATTTTTCTCCATCTGTTCAAAAAAACGAACTTCTCCCTTTATCTTTGTTAAAGAAGGCTCAAGATACTTTACCCCATACCACAGATCATAAATTTACAATCAGCGCTGAAAAAAAAACCGATACCCTCATTATAAAAATTCAAAATAATAATGAAATACCACCTTCTTCCCTCTTTTTAGATGGGGGAGAAATGCAGATTGGACCAGCAAAAAAAATAAATGAAACAGTAGAATATACTCTCTTTAGTGCTCCACTCTACTTTATCCCAGATGAAAAAAAACACTCAATTTTTTATACAGTTCCTTTTAAAGATCATGCTTTCAGTGGGACATTTTTACTCTCTATGCAACCAGATTCCCTTTTACTTCCATGATCATAATAAGGAAAAGCCTGTAAAAAGATTATTTTGAAAAATATCCATTCTCACGATATTCAGTGATTGCTTTTCGTGCAAGAGCATCTGCACGTTCATTATCAACATGCCCTGCATGCCCTTTTACCCAATGCCATCTGACAGTATGATAAGAACAGATATCTTCAAGAGCTTGCCATAATTCCATATTTTTTACAGGATTTTTTGATGTAGTACGCCAATTATTTTTCTTCCAACCTTCAAGCCATGTAGAGATACCGTTGCGTACATAAACTGAATCTGTATAAAGATCGACCGAACAAGGTTCTTTAAGTACCTTTAACGCACAAATTGCTGCCATCAATTCCATTTGATTGTTGGTCGTGTATGCTTCTCCACCATAAAGTTCACGTTCGTGACCATTCCAACGCAAAATTGCCCCCCAACCTCCAACCCCAGGATTTCCAGAGCAAGCACCATCTGTATAAATTTTAACGACTTTTTTCTGATTTAACATACAATTTAAAAACCCAACTTACTCAGTGAACCTATATTACTAAAAAAACAAAGCTTGTGCCAATATTCCCATGGATCTTTCTTAACAACAAAGCTCTCTGATGGTGTATTAAACCAATCATAAAGACGTGTGAGTAAAAAGCGTAAAGATGCACCACGTGCCAGTAAAATCATTGCATTCAATTCTAAGGGAAGTAATGGTTTTATTTTTTGATAATTTTCTAATAATTTGCGTGCTTTGGTAAGATTATAGGAATGGTCCTGTTCAAAACACCAAGCATTCAAACAGATCGCTAAATCATAAGCCAAAAAATCATTACAAGCGAAATAGAAATCTATAATCCCTGAAAGACGATGATTTGAAAAAAACACGTTGTCATTAAATAAGTCAGCGTGAATAATACCTGTTGGTAAGTTTGTTGGCCAATTTTCTTGTAAAAAGGCTAGTTCCCTGTCAATTTTTTGCCCAAACTCTTTTAACAACGCATCTTTGCTTGTTTGGCAATGTTCCCACAATAACTTCCAGTCTACAACAGAAAGAGTATTTTTACGCCTCAGTGTAAAATCCTTCCCTGCTAAATGCAATTGCGCTAAACTAGAACCTACTTCACCACAATGATATATATCGGGATGATCAACGGACACTCCTTCTAGGAAAGTAATAATAGCTGCGGAACGTTCTGCTAATTCACCTATCGTTGTCCCATCATTTTGCTCTACGAGTTGAGGACAAGGGATTCCACGCTGCCCCAAATATTGCATAAGGTTACAAAAAAAAGGCAAATCATCTTTTGAAATACGTTTTTCATAAAGCGTGAGAATAAACTTCCCCTCCGTTGTATATAATATGAAATTAGAATTTTCGATTCCCTCTACTATGCCTTGGTAAGATAAAAGTGAACCTATCGAATAATGTGTCAAAAATATCTTTAAATCATTTGGATGAATATCTGTATAAACTGCCATTATTTTGCTTTCGTTATAGATATATGCATCTCCTCAGTTTCATTTCTCAGTGTTTCAGCTCGACCATTAACAAAAAACATGTCTTGAGGAGTTAAAGTAACGTCACGTAATTCGCGGCTAACCAAAAACTTTTCCGTTTCCACCACTGTTTCAGCTAATTCTATCGTAACATTATAACGCTTACGAAAAGCTGAAATGATTTCATCAATAATAATCTCTGGTGCAGACGCACCTGCTGAAAGACTCACAACGGAAAGAGATCCTAGACGATCAAAATCAATTTCATCAGCACGCTGAACTAAAACAGCTTGTTTTGCACCAAATCTTTCAGCAACTTCCACCAAACGTCGCGAATTAGAAGAATTTGGTGCCCCAACAATTAAAAATAAATCACTCCCCAACGCTGCTGCCTTAACGGCATCTTGTCGATTTGTGGTCGCATAGCAAATCGATTCAGCAACTGGAGCTTCTAAGGAGGGAAAACGTTGTTGTAACACTTCAAGAATCCCTGCTGTATCTTCAACAGAAAGCGTCGTTTGCGTTACAAATCCTAATTTATCCGGTTCATCCGGTTGATAATGTAAAGCATCTTCGATCGTTTCAATCAAGGTCACAGCCCCTTCTTCAAGCTGTCCCATTGTTCCCACTACCTCAGGATGACCAGAATGCCCAATCAATATAACATGACGACCATAGCGTTGATGTCTTATCGCCTGTTTATGAACTTTAGAAACCAGCGGACATGTTGCATCGAGGTAGAACAAATTATAGCGACGCGCCTCTTCTGGTACAGATTTTGGCACACCATGGGCAGAAAATACAACAGGTTGGCTGCGGTATTTTTCCGGAATCTCAGCAAGTTCTTCAACAAAAATGGCTCCACGTTGTTGCAATCCTTCAACCACATAGCGGTTATGCACAATTTCATGGCGCACATATACTGGAGCCCCGTATTTTTTCAAAGCAAGAATGACAATCTGAATAGCACGATCAACTCCTGCACAAAACCCACGCGGACAGCAAAGACGTATTGTTAAAGGAGGAAGAACAGACATAAACCATCCTTAATATCTATAAATTTTCTCATAGTTCTAAACAAGCCATCGTTATGCATTACAAAAAAACAGTTCAAAGAGAAAAATGCACAATACCACCTTCTTTTGTAAGAACATACCATATAGCGTATTCTTATAGCATTTTTTTAAGCAAAGCTCTTTTAAGCTTGTAATTTCATTTCTCTGTATTGAAAATACCATCACAGATGAAATTTTTTCTCCGAAAAGCCACAAACAAATCCCTAAATATCCAACCATTGAGAATACTCTTTTTCTGAACTAACAATGCTATTTTTTATACAAAACAGTGCACACCGTAAAAAACTTACTTTTAAATCAATAAAAAGATTCAAAAACAGCTGGAATGAATATCAAAAAATGCAATAGAATCAATACTTGTATAATGCTTTATCCTTATGATAATTTATTGTTTTGATTGTTAGCTGTTTGCTAAGAGAGAGATCGTAAAAAAACATATAAAAATTCAATCAAAAGAATTCCAAAGAGAGCAGCCAAATAAAATAATGAAAAGAAAAATGTTTTTCTCGCCATTAAAATAGTTGCATCATGCGTATCAGCTTTCCACAAACGATAAGATAAATGAATAAAAATAATACCTAAAATTGTCGAAAAAATCCCATAAAAAACCCCTCCAAGACCGATAATATAAGGCCCTACCGCACATATTACCATAAGAACAGTATAAAATAAGATCTGTTTTTTCGCTGAATTTTCACCTCGTATATTCGGCATCATAGGAACGCCTGCTGCCTCGTAATCAAGAGATGAAAATAAAGAAAGAGACCAAAAATGCGGTGGGGTCCACATAAAAATGATTAAAAATAATAAAAAGCACTCAACACTCACCGTGCCCGTTGCCGCAACCCATCCAATCATTGGTGGGAAAGCTCCAGATGCACCGCCAATAACGATATTTTGTGGTGTTAAACGCTTTAACCAAATTGTATAGATAACAACATAAAAGAAAATTGTAAACGCAAGAAAAAGCGCTGCAAACCAATTAATGCAGAACCCCATAACCAAGACAGATAGCGTAGCAAGAACCATACCAAAAATAAATGCCTTCTTAGGGCTAATTTTACCCATTGGAATGGGGCGATTTTTAGTACGTTCCATCACCGCATCAATGTCAGCGTCATACCACATATTAAGTGCCCCTGCAGCACCTCCCCCTACAGCAATACACAAAATTGCTAAAAAACCATAAAATGGACTCACATGTGCAGGCGACACAAGAAATCCTACCAAAGCTGTAAACACAACCAGAGACATAACGCGTGGTTTCAATAATGTAATGTAATCACCAATACTCGCTTTTGGTGGAATTGACTTATCATCTGCAACCGATATTTTTCCTGAAATAGACATCCCAATCAAAAAACCTTTCTATTTTTGTTACCCATAACAAAAACTATTTAGGACATAAACCCGTTGATATCTCATATCATAGTGTTTTTAAGAACATATAGGATACTTCTCTTACCCATCATTTCTAAAAACAGATGGAAATATTTGCAACAAAAACACACTTTTTTAACAGTGATTACTTCTTACATTACAAACTATCGTAAAAATACACCACACACCATAAAAGCAACTCTAAGGATCTTACTGTATTTACGACACACTGTTTTTTCTACTTTTGCTTTTATGTTGTGCATACGAATTAATATGATTAAATAGATAATGGTTTTGTGTTACAATTCCAGCTTGATATTATTTTTATACACGGCTATGCATGAGAGCATAGCGGTGGGATGATTAGGATTTTCTGTGGTATTTTATCAATTGCTAAAAAAGACTTTCTTTGTTTGTGCAGTTCTTTACGCATTCTATAATATTTTTATCAATCATGCATTTGCGCAAACATCCAATATACAAGATGTTCCTGCTCCACAAACCTATGGTGCATGGACAAAAGTTTGTTCTTTGCCACCAGGCACACCCAATATGCAATGTGAAATTGTGCAAAATGTACACATAAAAGATCGTCATGACATTACTCTGCGTATTATGTTTTATAAACTTCCTAAAAATCAGGGAGATTTGATGCGTATTTTTGTTCCAATCCGCGTCGAACTACGCCCTGGTGTTGGAATTAAAATTGACGAGAAAGATATAGGAAGGGTAGAATATCGCCGTTGTATTGGTGACAATTGTATTGCTGAAGCTCTCCTTAAAGAAGAAGTCCTACAACTCTTTTTAAAAGGTAAAATGGCAACATACTTTATTTTTACAACTCCAGAGCAAGCAATTGGAGGACTTGTAGATCTCTATGGTCTTAGTGATGCCTATGCAACCCTGCCAACAGAATAATCATGTGTACACATTGAACTATGTGAATCTCTTGCGTACTTTATAAATTCTCAAATAAAGTAAATGGAAATCTTTTAAAAATTCGTGAAAATAGGATATCCACTATGAAATCGCTGATTGATCATTTTGATATTGCTTCCTCTAAAGTGCAATCACTTGTACAAGAAACGCTTCATCATGCTGATGATGGTGAACTTTATCTTGAATATACAGAAAGCGAAGCTCTTTTATTTGATAATGGACAGCTTAAAAATGGCTCATTCCATCAAGATATGGGATTTGGTATGCGCGTTGTTGCTGGAGAGGCTACTGGATATGCGCATTCTAGTGAATTATCAGCCGCTGCTCTTAAACGTGCTAGTGAAGCAGCAAAAGCTGTTACCTATAACAATCAAGCAGGCCCCTATAGCGTAGCACCTCAACAAACAAATAAAAAACTTTATCAACCACATAATCCTCTTGATGCTCCATCTTTCCAAGAAAAAAGCGCACTTTTGCAGAAAATTGATGCCTATTTACGTACCCAAAATGATAAGGTACACCAAGCAACTATTTCACTTTCCGGATCATTACAACACGTGGAAATTTTACGTGCAGATGGGCATATCGTTCGCGATATTCGTCCTCTTGTTAGACTTTCTGTATCTGTCGTTGCTGCGAAAGGTGATCGACGTGAAAATGGCTTCTATGGATGCGGTGGACGACAAACATTTAGCCAATTCATTCACGAAGAAAATTGGAAAAAAGCTGCTGATGAAGCTTTACGTATGGCTTTAACAAACTTAGAAGCAGAAGCTGCACCAGCAGGAACATTTGATGTTGTTTTAGCCAATGGATGGCCTGGTGTTATGCTTCATGAAGCTGTAGGACATGGTTTAGAAGGTGATTTTAATCGCAAAAAAACATCTGCTTTTTCTGGACTTTTAGGTCAACAAGTTGCTGCAAAAGGCGTAACAATTGTCGATGATGGTACAATCCCTCAATGCCGCGGCTCACTTACCATTGATGATGAAGGGACTCCATCAGGATATAACGTTCTTATTGAAGATGGAAAACTTGTCGGTTTCATGCAAGATAGACTCAATGCCCGACTCATGGGAATGAATCCAACTGGAAATGGACGACGTGAATCCTATGCATACGCACCAATACCGCGAATGACTAATACTATGATGCTAGGAGGAAACAAAACACCTGAAGAAATTCTATCCTCACTTAAAAGTGGCATATATGCTGTCTCATTTGGTGGAGGGCAAGTTGATATTACTTCTGGGAAATTTGTCTTTGAATGTACAGAAGCTTACCGAGTAGAAAATGGCAAAATTGTCGCACCAATTAAAGGTGCAACCCTTATTGGAAACGGACCAGATGCTATGAAACGTATTACAATGATCGGCAATGATAGCAAATTAGACAATGGTATTGGTATGTGTGGAAAAGCTGGTCAAAATGTTCCTGTTGGTGTTGGGCAACCTCATCTACGAATGAATAATATGACGATTGGAGGGGTGCACTTATAAACACATACCTTATAGTTACCTATTTTTAATATTGTATCTTCTCTTGTACGATAAGAATTCATGATGGCTATAGAGTGATACTTTTTAAACATATACCACTCCTATTAATGTGCTAATCAATATTTTTTCTTAAAATTAAGATAGCTAAAAATAAAAAATTATTAGTGAATATAGTGCCCTAATCCAACCTGAGAATCGATACATTGTCATTGTAAATTAATTTGTTGCTTGTTGGCATCTATCATAATGTTAAATTAACTTAATTTTAAATTTCAACGACACTCAAAAAATTTGATTTATACGAGAGTATCCAACTTGTCTTTGCTTTACCTTTGCAATAGGAAATTTTTTCTAAATCATTATTAAGAGCAGACTCTCTACCACCAGAACCAACAATGGTAAAACACTCCTGTTTTTTCCGTCTTTCATAAAAGATTTGAAATTAGAATTGACCATCCGAAGCGTGCTTAAATTATTATCTTTATCTCTTAGAGAAACAATAAAACCTCCCGCTAAACACATGCGAATACTAGAATTATGCTTTTTTTATTTTCATGCCTTCTTCAAAAGATTTTACAACCATAACGCCTTGTTTTTTAAACTCATAAGATACTCTAATTTACCGAGCCAATCCACGAAAACATCGCTAAGGCTCTTCTTTCTTCCTACGAGAACCAATATTTCATCCACTTTTCGTGTAAGTTCATAATACCATATAATAAAAATACGTACATTGATCCCACAAGCTGTTGTGATATCCTTATCAATATTACGCACTAGTTAGCACTGCTTGAAGTTGGCAGAATCGCACATAATAATCAAACTAATATCATAGAGATGTAAAAACAATACACTTACACATGTTTCACAGCGCTTTATTTCACAAGCACGACGTTTATTACTCTTGAAAACAATAGGAACTTCACCTTCTTCAAATGAAGATTTTGGAATTGTATCTAATAAAGCGATCAGAAAGCTCCCTTTCGTCTCCTTAAAACAGCAATAACTTCAACATGTGGTGACCATAAAAATTGATCTATCGGTATAATCTGTTCTATTGTGTAACCACCTGCAACAAGAAGAGACACATCACGTGCAAATGTAACAGGATTGCATGAAATAGCTATCATGCATGGAATTTTTGTTTTCGCTAGTTCACGCACCTGTTCTTCTGCCCCAGCACGTGGAGGATCAAAAACAACATACTCAAAATACGCAAGCTCCTTTGCAGAAAGCGGACGACGAAAGAGATCACGTTTTTCACAAGTCACTGTTTTTAAACCAGTCGTGGAACGTGCTGCTGAATCTAAATTTGCTAACGCCGCTTCATTATTTTCTACCGCATGAACATTCACCTTTTTAGCCATCCGTAAAGTAAATGTTCCTATCCCTGAAAACAAATCAACAGCATTTCTTGCCTTTTTTAAATGAGTCAAAATAATATCACCCATGATGTTTTCTGCCTCAGACGTCGCTTGAAGAAAACCACCAGATGGAAATTCGACATAAATATCTGCAAAGCAAACCAATGGTTTTTCTCGTTCGACCAAAATTTCACCTTCAACAGACAACCTCGTAATCCCACACAAAAGAGCTGCATGTATCATTTTTTGACGAATGGACTCATGGCGTATAACACAGCCACTTAGAGCAACATCTAAACCATTTTCAACGCGGATGTCACCTGATTACAGAGAAAAGCACAGAGCACTCTAATATCATTCAATTTAGATATAATTTCTGACTGACTTACTGGACATTCCTTAAGAGCCACAACATCATGAGATGAGATGACGATTAAAACCAATCTTATAACCTTGTGGTGTCATGGATGCCGTTAAAGTCATTCGCCGGCGGCTATAAGGCTTACATTCATATAAAGGCGAAACAACATGATCAAGTCCATATTCTTTCAGTGCATCAACGACCAGTTGTCGTTTCCATGCGCGATAAGCATCAGCATGCCAATGCTGAAGTGCACATCCTCCACATTCTCCAAAATGCTGACAAAGAGCATCAATGCGTTCTGGTGATTTTTCCTTTAATGCGATCAGTGTAGCATTTTTTCCATGAATGGCAATTTCGACACATTCTCCTGGTAAGGTGAAAGGAACAGAAACAAGGCCATGCAATGTCTTTATGATACCATTACCATTCACCCCAATATGATCAATTCTGACATTGTCATTCACTCTTGTTTTTCTCCGAATAACAAATATTCCAAATTACCATCACCACCCACAATAGGTGAGAGAAGCATATCTTTTGCACTCCATCCTCTTTGCAAATTTAACCAATCAAAAAGCTTTTCAGCAGTTTCTTTCGCCATGGATGGATCTTTTAATATTCCTCCCTTGCCCAAATGACCACGCCCAACCTCAAATTGAGGTTTTACCAACAAAACAGCTTGAGCTCCTTTCTTGGCTAAAGACAAAACAGGAGGCAATGCAAGTTTGAGAGAAATAAAGCTGACATCTGAAACAATGAGATCAATTTTCCGTCCCCCTAAATGTTCTTGTTTTAAATCTCTAACATTTAAACCTTCTAATAAAGTTATCGCACTATTACTAGATAAACGCGCATCCAATTGATGATGACCTACATCAACAGCAATAACATGAGCCGCTCCACGTTCTAAAAGAACCTGTGTAAAACCACCTGTTGATGCGCCAATATCAATGGCAGTCACTTTATCCGTTACAATAGGAAACGCATCAAGTGCACTGATTAACTTTAATGCTGCACGTGAAACATAATTTTGTGCCGGATCACAAACGATAATCTCTGCATCATCAGAAATGATTTGCCCAGCCTTGAAAATAATTTCACCATTAACCTTAACGGTTTTGCGCATAATCGCATCACGTGCCCGTGATCGTGAGGTAAAAAAGTTTTTTTCAACTAAAAGAATATCAAACCTTTTTTTAGCGGCCATTTTATACTCAAATTTTCTGCACTGTTTGCATTTTACGTCCCAAAACAGCGAAAACCGTGTTGACAATGCCAACAGCATCAAGCCCAACACGTGAAAGAACTTTCTCTGGTAAACCATGATTCAAATATTCATCAGGAAATTTTAATGTGCGGACTTTCAAACCATGTTCTAAGAGTCCTTCTTGCGCCAAAAATTGTAATAAGTGCGCTCCAAATCCTCCTATTGCCCCTTCTTCAATTGTCACTAATACTTCATGCTCACGAGCCAAATGACGCATCAAATCCTTATCTAAAGGTTTTGCAAAGCGTGCATCTGCAACCGTTGTTGACAATCCTTCCGATGCCAACGTATCAGCAGCCACCAAGACTTCCGACATCCGCGTTCCAAAACAAACCAAAGCTACCTTGTTCCCTTCACGTAGAACACGCCCTTTTCCAATTTCTAGTAACTCACCGCGTTGTGGTAAATCCATACCAATACCTTCACCACGTGGATAACGAAAAGAAATTGGTCCCTTATCATAAGCTGCAGCAGTACGTACCATATGCATCAATTCAACTTCATCAGAAGGTGCCATAACAACAAACTCAGGAAGAGTAGCTAAAAAAACAATATCAAAACTACCAGCATGCGTCGCACCATCTGCCCCGACAAAACCCGCTCGATCAATAGCAAAACGCACAGGCAATTTTTGAATCGATACATCATGGATAATCTGATCATAAGCACGCTGTAAAAAAGTAGAATAAATCGCAACAAAAGGCTTATACCCTTCGCAAGCAATACCAGCAGCAAAAGTTACGGCATGCTGCTCAGCAATACCAACATCAAACATTCTTTCAGGAAATTTTTCAGCAAAAGCATCAAGACCTGTTCCCGTTGGCATAGCTGCCGTTATACTCACAATCTTATCATCATGCATAGCTTCTTCCATTAAAGCCTTAGAAAATACCTTCGTATAAGGAAGAGCATTGCTTCGCGCTTTCACCTGTTTACCTGTTATAATATCAAAACGATTAACACCATGATATTTATCAGATGATGCTTCCGCAGGTGCATATCCTTTCCCTTTATGCGTAACCACATGTACCAAAACAGGACCATGAGGATATTCACGAACATTTTTTAAAACAGGTAACAAATGCCTTAAATTATGACCATCTATTGGCCCAACATAATAAAAACCAAGCTCATCAAACAAGGTTCCACCAACCAACAAACCCCGTGCAAACTCCTCTGAACGACGCGCTTTTTCCAGAAAAAACTTTGGCAATTTTTCGCTAAACATTTTTATCCGTTCACGCAAACTACGGTAAGCAGGACGGGAAACCAATCGTGCAAGATGCGCACTCATAGCACCTGTAGGAGAGGCAATAGACATATCGTTATCATTAAGAATAACAATCAAACGCGCATCTAAAGCACCAGCATTATTCATCGCTTCATATGCCATACCAGCAGACATAGCACCATCACCAATCACAGAAATAATATTTCGCCTTTTCTCTGCTTTCAAAGCGCTCACCACTGCCATGCCAAGACCCGCTGAAATAGACGTAGAAGAATGACCAGCACCAAATGGATCATACACACTTTCTGAACGCTTCGTGAAACCTGATAACCCACCCTCTTGACGCAATGTACGAATTCTATCTCTACGACCTGTTAAAATTTTATGCGGATAGGCTTGATGACCAACATCCCAAATAATTCTATCCTCAGGTGTATTAAAAACATAATGTAGCGCGACAGTGAGTTCAACAACACCTAGCCCCGCACCAAGATGACCACCCGTGACAGAAACCGCATCAATTGTTTCCGCCCGCAGTTCATCAGCTAATATTGCCAAATCGGACTCAGGCAATGCCCGTAAATCACGCGGTAAACAAATACGGTCAAGTAATGGCGTCAATGTCCCAGACAAAAAAAACTCCTCAATATGATCTCATCAAGAAAGTGAAATGGTAAAAATATGTTTTTCTCATTTATCGCTTTGCATGTTTTTACTAAAAAATATTCTCTGTAAGCGATACTCTATGACTTTCTCCATCTCTAACTTATTTTATACAAAAGAAACCAATAAAATGCGTCTTCTTAATGACATTATTGCGTCTCTTATCTTGAACAAATACCCCAAAACTACTGAAGATTACTCAGAATCTAGAGGCGTTACACTCTCTGGATGCCCTTCATCTGAAAGTTGAATCTTCTCAACTTTAGCTTCAGCCACTTTCAGAAGTCGCTCACAATGCTTTTTAAGAGCTTCACCGCGCTCATAAATATCAATTGATCGTTCTAACGGAATATCTCCACGTTCCAAATTTTCAACAATATCCTCAAGCTGCTTAAGTGCTTGTTCAAAACTTAAAGACGCAATATCATCATTTTCTACTTCTTTTTTCATACAATTCTCACAAAATATCTGTTCTGGATATATGAATTCCAAAACCTTCTAAATCCATGAAATGGCACTCTTTGAGAGCATAAACAATAACAGAATGAATCCCTAAATGTTTTAAAATTTGTGATCCTAAACCAATTTTACGCCACTCTTCTTCACGTTTAACTGCCTGAGCGTGGTTTTCTAAACCTTCTCTCACCACACCCTGAATGCCAAAAGCTGATTGTACACTAACAGCCCCTTCACGCAAATAAACAAACACGCCGCGCTTTTCTTTTTCCATTATACGTTGCATGATAGTCGTAATATCTGAAGACTGACCCAAAACATTATTTAAAACATTTTCATGCTGCAAGCAGACAGGAATATTCTCACCTTCACAGATATCACCAAAAACGATTGCAATATGTTGCACTGTTTCCCAAGGAAGTTGATAACTGTGAACAACGGCTGATCCTATTGATGTTTCAATAGGCATTTCTCCAACATGCTTGATTAAGATTTCTTTACGCTGGCGATAAGCTATTAAATCTGCAACCGTTATTTTATGCAATCGATGTTCTTGCGCGAATTTTGTAATCTCATCTCCACATTTAACGCTTCCATCATCATTGACCAGCTCACCGATAACACCAACTGGCGGCAAACCAACTAATTTACATAAATCAACGGCTGCCTCCGTATGGCCTGAACGCATTAGAACTCCCCCTTCATGCGCAATCAAAGGAAAAATATGTCCTGGACGAATAAAATCGTTCGGACCAGCATTTGAATTAGCAAGATTACGCACTGCTAATGTGCGATCATGTGCTGAAATTCCCGTTGTTATTCCATGTTTAAAATCAACTGTAACTGTAAATTGAGTACGATGCGCAGAATGGTTATCAGACACCATAGGGACAAGATTAAACCGTTGTGCTTCTTCTTTTGGCATAGGAGCACAAACAATGCCTGTTGTATGACGAATGATAAACGCCATTTTTTCTTCTGTACAATGGGTAGCAGCAACCGTTAAATCACCTTCATTTTCACGGTCATCATCATCGGTAACCACAACGATTTCACCGCGTTCAAAAGCCCGAAGTGCAGAAACAATATTTTTTTCGTCATATACCATTATTCACCTCTCGAATCACCCAACCTGACCGCGATGCCTTAGATAATGGTCAGCGATAGCACAAGCAACCATCGCTTCACCAACAGGAACAGCACGAATTCCCACACAAGGATCATGGCGTCCCTTTGTTATAACCTTTACATCATTACCATTAATATCAATCGAACGACGAGCTGTTAAAATTGATGAAGTAGGTTTCACAGCAAAGCGTGCGATAATTGGCTGCCCACTCGATATTCCACCTAAAATACCACCTGCGTGATTGGATAAAAAAAGTGGCTTCCCATCATTTCCCATCCGCATTTCATCCGCATTTTCTTCTCCTGTCAAGCAAGCTGCTGCAAAACCATCACCTATTTCAACCCCCTTTACCGCATTAATCGACATAAGTAATGACGCTATATCTTGATCAAGTTTTGCATAAACAGGTGCTCCTAAACCTGCTGGAACATTTTCTGCAACAATTTCAACAACAGCCCCAATGGACGAACCATCTTTGCGTATTTTCTCTATATAATCACTAAAAACCTGCACCATCTCTGCATCAGGTGTAAAAAAAGGATTGTTATCAACCTCTGACCAATTCCAACGATCGCGATTAATATTATGGGAGCCAATGGCTATCACAGCTCCTCGTACGATCAAATCAGGAACAATTTTACGCGCAATAGCACCTGCCGCAACACGCGCTGCTGTCTCACGCGCTGAAGCACGTCCGCCACCTCGAAAATCACGAATACCATATTTAACATCATAAGTATAATCTGCATGACCAGGACGATACTGATCAGCAATGGAATCATAATCCTTAGAACGCTGATCTGCATTGTGTATCAATAGGGAAATTGGTGTTCCTGTTGTTAGCAATGTTATTCCATCGTCTTGAACAATAACCCCTGAAAGAACCTCTACCTGATCTAACTCTTTACGCTGTGTTGTATATTTGGACTGCCCTGGTCGACGTTTATTGAGATAAGATTGAATTTCTGAAAGAGTGAAAACAATTCCTGGAGGACAACCATCAATGATACAACCAAGAGCAACACCATGACTTTCTCCCCATGTTGTTACACGAAACAAATGACCAAATGTATTATGCGACATGAAAAATAAACCATTTCTTCGTCAAATATATGCAAACCACAAAGCATATTGAGTTGTATACAAACAGCCTTTCTCAAAATATAGTAGACTGTTTTAAATTCGGTCAAATCACCATTGTCGAAGCGAGTCTATAGATCAAACTTCATTATTTAACGACAGAAATGTCTGGTGCATCAACAGCTTTCATACCTATGATATTATAACCTGAATCCACATGATGCACTTCACCTGTAACAGAACGAGACAAATTTGAAAGGAAATAAAGAGCAGAATCACCTACTTCTTCTATTGTCACGGTACGACGTAAAGGAGCATTATATTCATTCCATTTTAAAATATAACGGAAATCACCAATGCCAGAAGCAGCTAACGTTTTGATTGGTCCAGCAGAAATAGCATTAACACGAATATTTCTAGGACCTAAATCTACGGCAAGGTATTTTACACTTGCTTCAAGAGCCGCTTTTGCAACTCCCATCACGTTATAATTGGGAACAACCTTTTCTGCACCATAATAGGTCAGTGTTAAAATCGAACCGCCATCCGACATTAATTTTTCCGCACGCTTCGCTAAAGCTGTTAAGGAGTAAACGGAAATATTCATGGTCATCATAAAATTCGATTCGCTGATATCAATATAACGACCGCTTAATTCATCTTTATCAGAAAAACCGATTGCATGAATTAAAAAATCAAGCTTTCCCCATCTCTCCTCTATCGTTTTAAAAACTGCATCAATAGATGCACTATCAGAAACATCACAATGACCACAAATAAACCCTTGTACTTCTGCAGCCAAAGGCTGAACACGCTTTTTCATCGCTTCACCCTGATAGGTAAAAGCGAGCTCTGCTCCAGCCGCACTAGCCGCCTTTGCTATCCCCCACGCGATAGAGCGATTATTAGCTAATCCCAAAATTAAACCACGCTTGCCGTACAATAAACCATTATCTTTAGCCATTAGCACTGCCCTGTTACTATTAAAATTAATATTATTTATCTGCCCTATGGCATAGGTCAACTCTTTCTTCAAGCAATTGGTTTAAAATCAAACAAAAACTATGCTTTTATATCATCCAAAAACTAACTTTTTTGCATTTGCAAGAATTGTTCTAAGGCAGCATCTCTACCCTCTGGCAACATAATACGAACATGCACATAAAGATCATCTCTTTTGCCATTTTTTAAACGAAGTCCTTTTTCCTTCAACCGTAAAACGCGATCAGAACTCGACCAAGCAGGAATAGTTAAAACCACACGACCTTCCAAAGTTTCCACTTCTTCCTTTGCCCCCAAAACAGCATGTTTCAAGGAAACTGGCAAATCAAGATGGAGAGCCCTTCCTTCAACCCGCAAACGAGGATGTTTTTGAATTTGAATGGTTACCAATGCATCTCCTGCTTGACCATAAGCAACTTCTTCTCCCTGGCCTTTTAAACGAATGATTTGGCCATCTTCAACGTAATCTGGAAGCTTAATTTTTAACTTTTTTCCATTAGGAAAAACAGCTTCTACCTTTTCAGCACCAACCAACTGCTCCAATGTAACAGAAAGATGAGCACGAACATGAGCTCCTTGTTGAGACCGATTATGTTGTGTAGAATTTGACCCCCCCCCTCCTCTACCAAATAAATCGCGAAAAATATCGCTCGCATCAAAACCTGCACCGCCTGAAGAACCAAAATCAAATCCCTTCGCACCTCCTGAAAAAGAATGATATCTCTTGCGAAAACTTTCATCCGCACCATAGGTTTGATAAAGTGGTCGTCCTTCCATATCAATTTCACCACGATCAAATTGTGCTTTTTTGTCTTTATCACCTATAATTTCATAAGCTTGATTAATTTCAGAAAATTTTTCTTTAGCCTTTGTATCACCCGTATTGTGATCTGGATGATACTTCTTTGCTAACCTTCTAAATGCCGATTTAATCTCTTGTGGTTTTGCGGTACGTGCTACACCCAAAATCGTGTAAGGATCACGCATATTATCCTCTTTTCAATTTTTTCATTTTCAAAATATCAACTGATATGTTATTTCTCTCATATCTCCATTAGTTTTTTTAAGAATGACTATTCTCTTTTAATTATATGTCTATAAAGAAGTAAAAATACCAGATAAATAGGTATTTTATTTCATAGTTCATTGCATTTTATGCTAAAAATAAAAATGATTTTAATACCATCATAGTAATATAATGGCGTTAATGGTATGTGACAATATTGGCTTTTTGAAATAAGAAAAACAGCACGTTGTTTCTTGATGATAAAGCAAATAAAAAAGCTTCATCACTCATGTGCACTGATACTCGGAGATACTATGAGTAATAAAGTACAAGATGATTCTATGCAAATACAAAAACCTTTTGCACTTTTTGCAAAGTGGCTTGAAGAGGCAACAGTAAGTGAAATAAATGATCCTAATGCTATGGCATTAGCAACAGTCGATGAAACAGGCTTGCCTAATGTTCGTATGGTCCTCCTTAAAGATTACAGTCCTCAAGGTTTTGTCTTCTATACAAACTATGAAAGCCAAAAAGGACAAGAAATTTTAAAATCCATGAAAGCATCCTTAGGGTTTCATTGGAAATCACTTCGCCGTCAGATCAGGATTCGGGGGATTGTCAAAAAAGTCAACATTCAAGAAGCAGATGCATATTTCCAATCCCGACCACGCGGCAATCAAATTGGCGCATGGGCATCCAAACAATCCCAACCATTGGAAAATCGTTTTATTCTCGAACAAGCAATTGCTCAATATACAATGCGTTATGCAATCGGAAATATCCCGCGTCCACCTTATTGGTCCGGATTTCGAGTCCAACCCCTTTCTATTGAATTCTGGCGTGACCGTCCATTCCGTTTACATGATCGTTTACTCTTTACACGCAATTCTGTTGAACAAAATGATTGGCAAATACAAAAGCTCTATCCCTAATCTTTCAAGATTAACAGCATGAGAATTAATATTCATAAAGATTTGACAAATCTTTGCAAAACCAAAAAGAAATCTTTAAATTGCAAAATTGCAGCTAAACTAAAGAATTCTATTTTCTATGTAAAATTTCAAATTGTAGTCCTTTTCTCCAGCACCACTGGAAGAAAGGTTACAGCTATAAAAGCTGAATCAACTGCAAAAACTATATCTAGTATTCCCTTAATCAAAGTAATCCGCAGTATTTTAAAAAGTAAAATGATCTTTCATATCTTAGTTCTGATAACATAAGTGACAAGGTATAATTTTCATAAAAAGAGAAATGATTGGTTCAGATATCCTCACTCAAATCTGTTTTCGTTCATTCTTGGAAATAGATAAAATTTAACCTCATTGCAATATTCCATGGAAAACATAGGAGAAGAACTCCAAGGTTGTGATAAAAAATCTCAATCATAAACTGCAAACAGATTATGAAAGTTACAAAGAACAAAAGAATGAAATTGTTCTTCGATTTTCATTTCACTTACTTTCACCCATCATATGATACAGGTCCATTTCAGCATCACATACATAACGTATAATTTTATTTTTTTAATTTTAAACAGCAGGATAAAGTATCATCCATAGACCGCCACACACCAAACTAGCAAAAATCACAAAACCAATGAATGAATTTGATTTGAAAAGCTTTAGACATTGTGCATTATCATCTATATCAATGACTTTAATTTGAATGAACAAGTGAACACTCGCTACAAAAATCCCTAAAAAGCTCATAATTGGGACCTTTGCCAAATAAAATGCTAAGCTAACGAATATTATAAAGCCGCTGTACAAAAATACCAAAGCACGCTTAGTACCTTTACCAAAAAGAAGTGCTGTGGAACGTACACCAACAGTCGCATCATCCTCTTTATCTTGGTGTGCATAAATTGTATCATACCCTATTGTCCATAAAATTGATCCTGCATAAAGTAAAATCGGTGCCCAACTTAAATTTTCATATACGACTGCCCACCCCATTAATGCCCCCCAATTAAACGCAATACCTAAAAAAAGCTGCGGCCAATATGTTACTCGTTTCATAAAAGGATAGAGAGCAACCGCTATCAATGACGATATCCCTAGGAAAAAACTAAATTTATTAAATTGTGATAAAACGCCTAAACCAACCAAACATTGCACTAAAATAAAAATTTTTGCCTGAAACCGACTCACATGACCTGTAGGCAATGGGCGAGAACGTGTTCTCTCCACCTGAGAATCAATTTTATGATCGATAAGATCATTCCAAGTACACCCTGCACCCCGCATAGCAATAGAACCTAGTAAAAAAAGAAAGAGATACCAAAACCAATGAAATAACATTGATAAAAGAGGCAATGAGTGCATTTCGTAAGAAAGAAAAGCCATTGTTGTTGACCAAAAACAAGGCCACATCAATAACTGCCATCCGATAGGACGGTCCCAACGTGCCAATTGAGCATAAAACCACAAAGAAGAAGGAAGAAACTGGTAGACCCATTGCTTGGAGGATGCATCAAAAACCCGTCCCTGATGCTCGCATGATTGAATATGTGCAATATTTTTATTTTTTTTCATCAAATAATTTTACCTTTAGTCTTGCGATATAGGCATTTCATTCTTATGACAAGAAAATACATTTAATTATCTTCTATGATAGGAGCAAACAATGAACATCCTTCTTATCGGCTCAGGCGGACGAGAACATGCTTTAGCATGGAAAATAGCAGCATCACCACTGCTAACAAAATTATATTGTGCTCCTGGAAATCCTGCAACAGTGGAATTTGGTGAAAATGTCGATTTGAACATTGATGACCATCCTCTTATCATTGAATTTTGTAAAACACATTCTATAGACTTGGTGGTTATCGGACCAGAAGCACCACTTGTCGCAGGTATAACAGACTCGCTTAATAAGGCTGATATCTGTGTCTTTGGACCAACTCAAAAAGCTGCTCAACTAGAAGGTTCAAAAGCTTTCACAAAAGATCTATGTTACAAGAGTAATATTCCTACTGGAACTTACCGATGCTTTAATGATGCTATAAAAGCCAAAGCCTACATTCGTCAACAAAGTGTTCCCATTGTTATTAAAGCCGACGGCTTAGCGGCTGGTAAAGGTGTTACTGTTGCAACAACAATGGAAGAAGCATTCGATGCTGTTGATAACTGTTTTGAAAATGCATTTGGTGACGCAGGGAAAAAAATTGTTGTAGAATCTTTTCTTGAAGGTGAAGAAGCAAGCTTCTTTTGCCTTTGTGATGGCAAAATCGCTCTTCCCTTTGGATCAGCACAAGATCACAAACGTGTGGGTGATGGTGATACTGGGGCCAATACCGGCGGCATGGGAGCCTACTCACCAGCGCCCGTCATGACTGAAGAAATGATTCATCGTACCCTCAAAGAAATTGTTGAACCAGCATTACACAGTATGAGCGCAATGGGAGCCCCCTTTAAAGGCATTCTTTTCGTCGGATTAATGATAACACAAAAAGGTCCTGAACTCATTGAATTTAACGTGCGATTCGGTGATCCTGAATGTCAAGTTTTAATGATGCGCCTACAAGAGGACATTCTTCCACTTCTTCTTGCTGCAGCTCAAGGAAAACTTGAACAAAGAAAACTTCAATGGTCTGAAAAAACTTCTTTAACTGTCGTTATGGCTGCTAAAGGTTACCCAAGTTCTCCCCAAAAAGGGACTATTATCCGCAACCTTGATAAGGTCAATACTCTCCCTGAGGTGAAAGTCTTTCAAGCAGGGACAACTTTATGTAATGGAAAACTCATTGCGAATGGTGGACGTGTTTTAAATATAACCGCAACAGGAGATACTGTGATACATGCTCAAAAACGCGCTTATGAAGCTGTCGATTGTGTTGATTGGCCAGAAGGTTTTGTTCGTCGCGATATTGGATGGCGTGCCATCGCACGAGAAAGCTAATTCTTTGAAGCGTTTTTAATGATCATTATTGATACAACATAAATATTATTATAAATGTCATTGTTGATGCAGCATAACGGTGGAATACGTGAATATGCTCATTGTTTTATGTAAATTTTCTGTGACTCATGATTTTGAATATTAAATTTTCTTTGAAAAACAAAATACTATAGACGCGCTTTTTATATCCATCTAAAAAACAAGAAAGTTTTATAAATATAAAATTGTGATCGCAGTTATCTGATGATTTTATGAATCTATTTATTAAAAACGTATCTGCTTATCACTTCTGACAAATAAACTCTTGCTTTACCCAAATTTGAAAATAAAGAGCATATTTTTACCGGCTTCATTATTATTACATCCTTAACGAATTATCCCTTCACGCAAAAAAGAATGCCTTTATATTGCTCCTTCACGTATTTTCTTTAAAAGAAATATCTCTCTTTTTTTAAATGTCCTACTTCGTAAGAACCTGTGAAGACGATACGAAAAATCTATTGCACACCCGCATTTTTACTCATACAAAAACACAAGCTAGCACCACCATTTTATTCTCCAGCTCAAAATACTATGACATCTCTTGCATTGATATGGGTCATAAAAAGTATTTTTGTTCTTTTCTGCAATATTTTTTCCTACCAGCTAATCTCACTTATGAAAGGCAAAGTTTTTATGATTCATCACAAAAAGAATTTAAAATGAAAGATGCTCACGATACTCAAGTTTTTATCGACATGATAAAAAAATGAATTATATTTGTAAATCAACATCTTATCTTTATAGAAGAATACTATAAATCTCTCCTATTGTGCTCTCCACACACTTGAATAATGCTATAAATCAAAGACTCATTTCATCTACAAGCTGTTCCTATTGCCATTAAAGATGGAAGATTAACTCCCTTAGACAAAGTAACTATTCGAATTATTTATCATCATAATAAGAAAAGTATCTCACGCAATTAAATCCTACTGGAAACATATGCAGTTAGATAAAATTCTTACCCACAATCAATAAATGCAGAGTACCGTAGAAATAAATACATCCGTCCGCACAAGAAATGAACGCACACTCATACTACTGTAGTGCAACCCGATTCGTGATCACCAAACGCAAACCCAATGGACTTCTGTAACGAAGCAAAAAGCGCTTTTGTTTAGAATGTGATGTCGTGGAAAAAAATTGACGTAAATCAGAACGATCTTTGACAACTATAATACGATTGTCTTCATTGATCATAAGCATAGGAAGGTTATAAATATCCGCCCATAATCTCCAATCCAGAAGCACATTATTCAAATCTCTAGAAACTAAAAGCGGAATGCAAGCTTCCTCATCTTCATGAAGCAACTCTAACGCAACAGCTCTCTCTCCTGAATGCGTCTTTACAGTACGTGCTACAATTCCTCTGAAATGATAAGATGGCATTAAACGTGATAAGCTTGAGAGCGTATCTGTTTTAAAAAAAACACCACGCTCACTTAACGAACACACTATTTTATTGCCCGTTTTTGATGAAAAATATGTTGTTGTTTGTGGCAAATGACACGGATTTAACCGAAACTCAAGCACCGCTTTTGCCTGATTAAAGCATTGATTAGCCATACACAGTGTCCCAATTTATTTTTAATCTCTACACCCTTTAACAGCTTTTCCTCATCGAATTATTAAAAGATTGAATAAAAAACAACTGGTTTCTTTTTTGGTTATTGAAATCTAAACAAAAATACATGACAAAATTCATCTCTGTTGAATTATAATATTTTTCCAGGATTCATAATCCCTAAAGGATCGAATATTTTCTTAATCTCTTGCATAATATCCAATGCCACAGCTGATTTGAAAGTGTGAAGTTCCTCACGTTTCAGTTGACCGATTCCATGCTCAGCGGAAAATGCACCTTGATAATGCATCACTAAACGATGAATGCTACGACTGATTCGTGACCATAACTGCAAAAATACAGACGAATCAGCTCCGATAGGCTGCGTAATGTTGTAGTGTAAATTTCCATCTCCCATATGACCAAAGCAAACTATCCGCGCACCTGGAATAATATCTTCAACAATATGTGCTGCTTCAGCAATAAAATTAGGAATAGAAGCAATGGGCACTGCAATATCATGTTTAATAGACCCTCCTGCTAGCTTCTGTGCAGGTGATATACTTTCACGCAATTGCCAAAAAAAATCTTGCTGCTTTAAGGATTGCGCAACAACTGCATCTTCTATCACAGCTTCCTTTAAAGATTTTTCCAGAATAATACTAAGCACTGATAACGCATCATCCTCATCCTGTAATGATGAAATATCAATTAGTACATACCATTCATGCTGCTGTTCAAGAGGAGACCTTTCACACTTCTTATAGTCTAAAGCCATTTTCAAGCTAAGTTGTCCCATGAGCTCAAAGCCCGTCAATTTTCCACCTCCATGGCATTGAGCAATAGAAAAAAATTCCAGAGCCTTAGCTGGACTACATAAACCGACCAAAGCAACTGCTTTTCCTTTAACCTTTGGAAAAAGCTTTAAAACTGCTGCTGTTATGACTCCTAAAGTGCCTTCAGCACCAATAAAAAGATTTTTCAAATCGTAACCGCTATTATCTTTTTTTACAAAACGTAAATCATCTAAAATACGCCCATCAGGCAAAACAACTTCCAAACCAAGACAAAGCTCCCGCATATTACCATAAGATAAAACCGCTGTCCCTCCAGCGTTAGATGAAAGATTTCCTCCTATCTGACAAGAACCCTCTGAAGCCAAAGAAAGAGGGAAAAGACGATCTGATTCATCTGCTTTTTTCTGTAAATCTTTCAAAATAACACCAGCCTCCACAACAGCAAAATTACCCTCAAGATTCATGCATCTAATTTTGTTCAATCGTTTAGTGGATAAAAGAACGGCATTTCCACTCTCATCTGGCTGTTGACCACCTACAAGACCTGTATTCCCTCCCTGTGGTACAATTGGTGTGCGTGTTTGACTTGCTAACCGCATAATTGACGATATCTGTTCAGTAGAAGATGGTTGTAAAAGTAATGGTGTTCTTCCATGAAACTGTCCACGTTCTTCAAGCAAATAAGGTGCAATCAATGCCTGATCTGTTATAGCGTACGCCGTACCAACAATTTTTCTAAAACTTTCAATTAATTCCTGCTCCATCGTCATTCCTCCTTTGGAGCTGCCGCACGTATGAGACGATCATTAATAGCCTCTCCCAATCCATATTGAGGAATAGGTTCTACTGCGATAGATCTGACGTTCAATGAATCCAATTGCCTCATATATTGAAATAAGCGAGAAGCAGCCTCTTCTAACTGTCCATTCTCACTGAGATTTAAAACAGAAATAGCATTTTCAATCCCTGTAATGCGTTTTTTCCCAAAGGCTAAAAGTGCTTCACCACTTTCCACTTTTTGTACATTCAAACGAAGTGCAGCATTAGGTGCATAATGCGATTTTAACATACCTGGTGCTTCAATTGCAGCCCTCTGATCTATCCGTTTCAGAGATTGTTCTGCAACCTTTTCAATTTCTTCAGCCGCAAGCCCGCCAGGACGCAAAAGATAAATATTCCTACCACAAACTTTGATAATCGTTGATTCAAGCCCTATTTTACAAGGTCCTCCATCAAGTATCAAAGGAACAGACGTTCCTAAAGATTCCAAAACAGCTTCAGCCGAAGTAGGACTAAGACGTCCCGATTGATTTGCACTAGGAGCAGCAAGAGGTCGACCAAAACATTGTACAACCTCTGCAAAACAACTATTGGGAAAACGGACAGCTAACGTATTCAAACCAGAAGTGGTTAAAGGATGGATATTATGCTGTTCCTTTAAAGGGAGAATAAATGTCAAGGGGCCTGGCCAAAATGCCTCCATTAATCGGTATGAAAGAGAATCAATTTCAACGTAGCGTTCCGCCATAATGATGCTGCTTACATGCACAATAAGAGGATTAAATTGAGGACGCCTCTTTGTAGAGAAAATAGAGGATACGGCTTTCCCATTGGTTGCATCACCCGCCAAACCGTAAACGGTTTCTGTCGGCAGTGCTACTAACTTCCCCTGTTCAAGAAGTGCGATTGCCTCTCTTATCGAAGCACTTTTGAAAGGAAGAATTGTCATGATAAATCATCCCTATAGTGCTCTTTGAGTGGTGCAAAACTATAACGATGTAATCCTACAACTGGCCCGTATTTATCAAGAGCGATACGGTGTGCTAACGTTGCATAACCTACATGCTTTTCTAAGCCATAATCTTTATAAACCTGCCCAGCACATTCCATCATTCGATCCCGCGTTACTTTGGCAATAATAGATGCTGCCGCAATTGAAACCGAACGTTGATCACCTTTAATCAAAGCAGTTGCCGGACATGATAGCCCAAAAGGAATATCACGTCCATCAACCAATACATAGTGAGCTGGAATTGCCAGTCCTGTAATACAGCGACACATTGCTTCTAAAGTTGCTTTTCTAATATTAGACTGATCGATCGTACGCGCACAAAGACTAGCAAGCGAAATTGCTAATGCACTTCGCAAAATTTCACCATAAAGTTCATTACGTCGTTGGATTGAGAGTTTTTTTGAATCGTTCAGCCCTTCAGGGATACGATCTTTATCCAAAATAACGGCTGCTGTGACAACAGGTCCAGCAAGAGGCCCACGTCCTACTTCATCAACACCCGCTATATTTAAAAAACCTTGTTTCTGTAAATCCAATTCACATGCAAAATCTGGCTGAAGTGATAAATTAAACATTTTTGATAAATCGCACATACAATGAAAAATACACTTAATTTCTCTGACCGTCTCTTCCCTGCAAACCCTATCATAAAAATAACCTATTAAAATTCTAGTGAATTTTTGCACAAGCACAAAAACAAAAGAACCAAGTTATAGAGTATTTCGCACTGCTATCTTTTTTCTCTGCTAAAATGTTATCCTTGTATGTGTGCATTTGATCTAAAAAATACAGAAAACACCTAATAGTATCCTTTAATATCTCCATTGCACATGATAGAATTGTTATCAAATAGAATTTTATACTTTATATGTTTCTTTATCAAATCTTTCCTAAAGTCATAAGAGGCTTTACAAACCAACTTGGATGCATTGATTTAATAAAAAGAGCCGCCTCTCTCGCTGCTTGTTGATCTTTAAAAATACCAAAACAAGTCGCTCCTGTCCCAGACATACGGGAAAAAAGAGAACCACATTCATCTAATGTAGATAAGACTTCAGTTAATTGAGGTGCAATTTTTAATGCGGGAGCAAAGAGATCATTCCGCGTTTCTTTTAAAGCTTCCACCAAAGAATCAACCGTCTTCAACGCTGCCGTATCAATTTTTAAAGAAGGATGATCACGCTTCTCCAAAGCCTTAAAAACAGCTCTTGTTTCAATCTGTTGTCCATGATTCACCAATACTATCGCAAGAGAACAAGCCTCTTTTAGTCGTATCATATCTTGACCAATTCCTTTCACCAAAAGCGGCTGCTGATATTCCAATGCAAAAAGACACATCGGCACATCAGCTCCAAGCACCAAGCTCATCTTCGCTAATGTCTCGCAAGAACAATCAATATCCCACTGTCGACGCAATATACTCAAAACAGCAGCAGCATCACCTGAACCACCACCAATACCTGAAGCGATAGGCAATGTCTTAACAAGTTGAAAGAAAGCAGGCTTAGCACTTTTAGGAAATGACTTTTGCATAAAATCACGTGCATGAATAACCAAATTGTTTGTGTCAGAAACAAACCCTTTCGAAAATGGACCCGTTAAAATAAAATGGTCACGTTCACAAGGCGCATAGCTTAGACAATCACCGCTGAGACTAAAATATACTAAACTTTCTATTAAATGATAATCATCCGCACACTGCCCTACAACGTGCAAAGCTAAATTTAACTTAACAGGTGTAAATACGCGAGAATGCTCTTTGAATGAAGCTTGTACTTCTGAGGTCATCTGACGTAATATTCACCTGTACAGGGATCTTTTATTAATGTGCTCCTTTTGCCCATATGTTTCTTAGCTTTTGGATGATACATATCTTGTAATCTTTTCCTAAACACACAATGAGCATAGAGAGCTATCATACACAATAAACTGAATGCAACCATCCGTATCATTTTAAGCTTTTTCCTTCTCACAACAGTTTTTAGATAAAATTATCCACTCTATTGAATATCTATCAAACTATACGATCAATCACAAACCATAACGTCGCCAAAGTGAACGCTCTTCTGCTACCATAAATGCACTATCAACTGCCGTATAAACCGCCTGAGCAGTAACTCCTGAAGGAACTTTAGGTCCTAAAAGACCTTTTGAAGGTGCAATTAATCGAAGCTTTATATCCTCCCCAAACCGTTCCTTCAGAACAGAGAACACATCACTCAATCCATCGATAAGACCAAGTTCAACACCTTTCTTTCCACTCCAAAACATTCCTGTAAAAATATCCGAGTCATCTGATAATTTTGCTGCACGACGCTCTTTAACTAAATCAATAAAAGTTTGGTGGACTCCCAGCTGTAGAGATTTCAAATGCTCAACATCTGCCTTCTTTTCAGGCTGAAATGGATCTAATGTAGCCTTGTTTTTTCCTGCTGTGTAAACACGCCGCTCAACACCAATTTTCTTCAAAAGCTCCGGAAATCCAAAGGATGCTGAAACAACTCCTATAGAACCAACAATTGAAGAAGGATCAGCAAAAATCTCATCCCCAGCACAAGCGATCATATAGCCACCAGACGCGGCTACATCTTCAATAAACACAAAAACCTGTTTATTTTTTTCTTTTGCCAAATCACGAATACGCTTAAAGATAAGATGAGATTGCACAGGTGAACCACCAGGAGAATTGACAATAAGCGCCACAGCCGGTGCTTTTTTGTACGCAAAAGCCTTTTCCAAAAGATTTGCACATTTAGCTAATGAAAGCGTACACGCTACCGGCGAAGCCGAAGCCATAATTGTTCCATGAAGGCGTACAACAGGAATTTCAAGTTTATTGGAATAAAAACGACTTGGAATAAGATTTTTGATAACGTTCATCAAAACGAAATCTCCTTATTAAAATAACTCAAATAAGCAAGAGCAACAGAAAGGCAAAACGCTATAACATCCAAAACCATCAATCAACCCCCATATTACAATCAAAAATAAAATTTCAGACAAAATTACACTCCTTCCTTAAGAAACAAAATTTTATTCTGAGTTTTAATAATAAACTGGAAAATATAAAACATCACTTTAAAGATTCCCAAAAGCTTATACATCCATTATTGATGGCATCAATCCTCGGTGAAAAAGCATGACCATCACTCTCATGCATAACCAATGCCGGTAATACGGATAAAGCCGCTTTACTTCCTCGTCTTGCATAAAATAAAATACGAATTGCCACTGTTGTAGAGCGTGCATGAACTGGTATGATACAAATACCACCAAAGCGCCCTTCTAAAGCATGTAAGATATCATTCAGCGATTGCGGACGTGCAATGAGCCCCAAATATCCGCCCGGCTTAACGATTGCTGCTGCACTCCGCAACCAATGATCAAACATCCCTTCAGGCATAACATGCGCCTCAGACTTTTGTTTATCAGGTGTTTTGCGATCCGCAGGATTGTTAAAAGGCGGATTCATAATTGCAAAATCAAAAGAGTTATCCGCCAACCCTGCTTTTAAACGATCCTTACCCTTCAAAGTAACATCTGCTTCCAGCAAAAAAATTCGTTCAGCAAGCTTTTTATTTTGTTTTAGCATGAGTGTTTTATGCGCGTAAGATGCCATAAAAGCTGATCGTTCAACCAATGTCACATGAGCTTTTAGACAACGCGAAGCAACTGCCAACCCTGCCGCACCTGCACCTGCACCTAGATCAACAACTTTTCCCTTTAAATTATTGGGAACAAGACTGGCTAATAACATAGCATCCATACCAGAACGATGACCCTGTTTACGTGGCTGAACCAAATAAAACTTCCCACGATGAAAACTATCAATTGTTTCATCATTCTGATTCGTCATTTCATCCATTTAAAGCCTAATGTTTATCTTGATAAACTGCTCTTTTCCCTATTCATTGTTCTTAAAACAAAGTTTTCGCAATTTTCTTATCATTTCCTAACAACCACATTACACAAGCTTTTAAAAATATTCCTTGCCAATATCAACAATAACTTCCACTTTAAAGCCGCATCAAAAGCTTGTATCAAAACAAAACCCCCTTTATGCTACTGGATAAAATAAAATTCGTCTCTATCCATTGCAAAATTTCAGGAGTAACCACATTGAATGCTGCCACAAAACCGGATCAAATAAGACATAATCAAATGCCTCTTCAATCCCTCATCAGTTTCACACAAAGTGATATGGATCGTGTCAATCAGTTGATTCTCTCTATGGCAAAATCAGAGGTTGAGATGATCCCTGAAATTTCTAACCATCTTATTTCATCAGGTGGAAAACGGTTGCGCCCAATGATTACATTAGCTTCCGCTCGTATGTTTGATTATCAAAGTGATGGACATATACAACTCGCAACAGCTGTTGAGTTTATGCATACAGCAACCTTATTGCATGATGATGTAATTGATGAGAGTCATTTACGACACGGAAAATCTACTGCACGAATGATTTGGGGAAACCAAGCAAGCATACTTGTTGGTGATTTTCTCTTGGGACAAGCTTTTAAAATGATGGTCGATGTTGGTTCTATAGAAGCACTCTCTGTCTTAGCAAATGCTGCTGCAATCATTGCTGAGGGAGAAGTTATGCAACTTTCTACCGCAAAAAATATAGAAACCAGTACTTCAGATTATCTCAAAGTCATCAACGCAAAAACAGCAGCACTGTTTTCAGCTGCCGCTGAAATCGGCCCCATTCTTGCTGGTCGTAAAAATAAAGAACGCTCTGCATTGCGTGAATATGGAACATTTCTAGGATTGGCTTTCCAATTGGTTGATGATGTACTTGACTATGGTGGTACTACTCAATATTTGGGGAAAAATATAGGGGATGATTTTAGGGAAGGTAAAATCACAATGCCGGTTATCCTTGCATATGCACGTAGTAATACGGTAGAAAAAGCATTCTGGAAACAAGCTCTTGAAAATGGTAATAACAATGAGGAAGCTTTTGCTCACGCACAACATTTAATAGAAAAATATGATAGTCTTACAGATACTATAGAACAAGCACGCATTTATGGGCAACGTGCAACCAATGCTCTTGCTACAATGGATAAAAATCCTGCTCACAATGCCCTTATCAAGACTGTTGATTTTTGTATCGCGCGTGTAAATTGATAATTTGCAAAAATTCAATATTTTTCAATAAAGTAATAGGATATGATTTATAAACTATACAGTCAATTGATTATCTTGAAAAGGATTAGCTCTATGTGCAGTGCAACGGTATCCCGCTTTTTTACTCTTTTTATCGCGGGTATCATACTGATGCCATCAGCTGCCTACAGCAAAATAAATACCGCGATAAATACAACCTCATTTACAGGTGCATATCTCGCTGGAAAGGCCGCGAATCATGAAAACAAAACAGATCTTGCCATCGATTATTTTAAACAAGCACTCACTTATAAGCCTGATAACATTGAAATACAAAAAGATCTCCTTGAAGCTATGCTCTTCATCGGAAACTTTAGAGAAGCTATTCAACAAGCAAAAAAGCTAAAAAAACAAGGTATCATAACCCCTTTTGTTTCCCTCACATTGTCAATAGAAAGCCTCATTACGAAAGACTATAAAAATGCCAAGCTTCTTTTGCAATTAAAAGCTCCCCCTGAACTCAATAATCCAGTCATTGAACTCATCGGTGCTTGGATCACATTCGGGTCTGGACAGAGATCTCAAGCAATCGCTAATCTTGAAAAGATCAAAGGACCTGCCTGGTATAACCTTTTTATACATTATCATCTCGCACTTATGAATGACCTAGCAAACCGTACAAAAGATGCAAAAAAATATTTTACTCAAGCACTCAGTAATAAGCAGGGAGCTCTTATGGCCCCCAATACCTATGAACGTGTTGTCCTAGCATACGCCTCATTCCAATTGCGTCATAACATGCGCAATCAAGCTATTCAAACGATTAAGCACGGCGAACAAATGTTGTCAGGCCGAGAAGTCCTCAAAAATGTCCGAGAAAAAATCGAAAAAAGTGCTTTCTTAGAAAGGTTTGTTAAAACACCTCAACAGGGGGTAGGCGAAGTATTATACGGCTTTGGAACAACTCTAGATCACAAAAACTCTGGACGCATTGCACGCATTTTCAAACAATTATCTTTAGCTTTGTATCCTCAAAATGATGCAACACTGTTTCAACTCGCACATATTTCTGCCAAATTAGGTGCTCCTCACCAAGCAATTAAACTTTATTACGCCTTATCACCGAAGTCACCTTATTATAAAGATGGACAACTTCAGCTTGCATTCCTTCTTGCAAATAACAATAATTACAATGAAGCTATCAAATTACTTACATCATTAAAGAAAAAATTTCCTTATGATCGTTACATTTTGACAACGCTTGTCTCTTTTTATATGCAAGATAAAAAGTTTTTCGAAGCCACTCAAACCCTGAATCAAGCTATTGCACAGATTAAAAATTTTCAACGCGATGATTGGAAACTCTTTTATCAGCGCGGTATCGCTTTCGAACGTTTAGATCAATGGACAAAAGCTGAGGTTGACCTGCGAAAAGCACTTGATTTTTTTCCTGATCAACCACAAGTCCTTAATTATCTAGGCTATTCACTTGTTGAGCGTAATCAAAAACTTGAAGAATCGCTCCATATGCTACAAAAAGCCTCTTCGCTACAACCGCAAAATAGTTACATTCTAGATTCTCTCGGATGGAATTATTACAAGCTTAAACAATATAATAAAGCTGTTCAAATACTAGAAAATGCCGTCAAACTTCAACCTGGAGATCCAACATTAAATGATCATTTAGGCGATGCTTATTGGCAAGTTGGACGCAAACGTGAAGCAATATTTCAGTGGAATCATGCAATTGATGGAAAAGCAAAGGACTCTAAAAGTATAGAGAAAAAATTAAAATTTGGCTTGCGATAAATAACAATGCTTGACCATAAACACACGAAACAATAGACAAGTATAGAGGATAAAATTTCTTTAGTTGCTGCTTATTGATCAAACCTTAAAGAGTATAAAGCGTGAAACTGCCTGAACATCTCAATCCCAAACATTCTTTTCAGGGACTTATCTTAACTTTGCAAAATTATTGGGCGCATTATGGGTGTGCAATTTTGCAGCCTTACGATATGGAAGTCGGAGCTGGAACTTTTCATCCATCCACAACACTGCGTTCACTAGGACCTCGCCCTTGGAAAGTGGCTTATGTCCAACCTTCTCGACGCCCAACTGATGGACGATATGGTAAAAATCCAAATCGTTTACAGCACTATTATCAATTTCAAGTTCTCCTCAAACCCTCTCCTCCAAATTTACAAGAACTTTATATCAAGTCTTTACAAGCCATCGGACTTGATACAAAACTTCATGATATTCGCTTTGTTGAAGATGACTGGGAAAGTCCAACCCTTGGTGCTTGGGGACTTGGATGGGAGTGCTGGTGCGATGGAATGGAAATTTCTCAATTTACTTATTTTCAACAGGTTTGCGGCATTGAGTGTGCTCCAGTTTCAGGAGAACTTACCTACGGGCTTGAACGCCTAGCAATGTATATCCAAGGTGTTGATAATGTTTATGATCTTAACTTTAATGGTTTAGATGGAGAAAACAAGATAAGTTATAGAGATATTTTTTTACAAGCAGAACAGGAATATTCATACTATAATTTCGAATTTGCTGATACCAAGTTGCTACACCAACATTTTATTGATGCAGAACGTGAATGTATTGCACTCCTTGAAGCTGGAAAACCAAATAAAGAAAATGGCCCACATCTGTGTGTTTTTCCAGCCTATGACCAATGTATTAAAGCTAGTCATATTTTTAATCTTTTGCAAGCGCGTGGCGTTATTTCTGTAACTGAACGACAAAGTTATATTCTTCGCGTTCGCGATCTCGCACGCCGCTGTGGAGAAGCTTTCTTGCTTACAGAAGCTGGGCAAATGCACCCTAAAGGAGAAGCCTAATGTCTGATCTTCTTCTTGAACTTTTCAGTGAAGAAATCCCTGCGCGTATGCAACGAAAAGCTGCTGCAGACCTCAAAAAATCTGTTACCAATCAACTCGTAAATGCAGGATTGACATATAAAGCAGCTCGGGAATATTGGACTCCCCGTCGTCTCACACTAGATATCCGCGGTCTTTCTATACATTCAAAAGATATTCATATAGAGCGTAAAGGCCCTAGTACGAAATCACCACAACATGTGATTGATGGTTTTTTACGCTCAACAGGATTGCGCGATATTTCTGAAGCAGAGATTGCACATGATATGAAAAAAGGCGATTTTTATATCGCAAAAACCATCAAAAAAGGCCGAAATGCAGAAGAAATTATTGCTGATATTTTACCAGATATTATCCGTAACTTTCCATGGCCAAAATCTATGCGTTGGGGTAAAGATTCAGCCAAAAGTGGAGCTCTAAAATGGATACGCCCCTTGCAGAATATTCTCTGCATCTTTGGACCAGAAATTGGTGAAACTCAAGTTGTTCCATTTACTATTGGTTCTCTTACAAGCAACAATATTACCTATGGTCACCGCTTTTTAAGCGATGGAAAGCCACTTCAAATCCGCCGCTTTGATGACTATATTGCCAAACTTGAAACTCATAAAGTCATTCTTGATGCCGAAAGGCGAAAAAATATTATTTTAGCTGATGCTCAAAATCTCTGTTTTGCAAACGGTTTAGAACTTGTTCAAGACAGTGCTCTCTTAGAAGAAGTTGCAGGACTTGTTGAATGGCCTGTTGTACTTATGGGGAGTTTTGACCAATCTTTTCTTGATATCCCTCCTGAAATTATTCGCTTAACCATTCGGACACATCAAAAATATTTTGTAACCTGTAAACAGAGTGAAAAGATCAAGCTCTCTCATCATTTTGTACTCGTTTCTAATATGCTTGCAAGCGATGAAGGTAAAGAAATTTCTAAGGGAAATAGTAAAGTTGTTTGTGCTCGTCTTTCCGATGCACTCTATTTTTGGCAAACAGACCAACGTGATTTGCCCGATATCAAAAACTTAGAATCTTCTGTAAAAAAATTTGATCTTGATTTAAAGAAGCCTCTCGATCAAAGAATAGCACGACTTGATCATTTGAACGTAACTTTTCATGCAAAATTAGGGACTCAAGGTGAAAGAGTAGAACGTATCGCAACACTCGCACAAAAAATTGCCCATCTCATTCAAGCAGATCCTCTCTTAGCTAAACGTGCCGCAGTACTTGCGAAAGCTGATTTACAAACAGAAGTTGTAGGAGAGTTTCCTGAGCTACAAGGGATAATAGGACGAAAATATGCTCTTCTTCAAGGAGAAGATCCTCGCGTGGCTGAAGCAATCGAAGATCACTATAAGCCCCTAGGACCAACAGATCATACTCCAAAAGAACCTCTTGCCATAACAGTTGCACTTGCTGATAAAATTGATATGCTTGTTGGTTTTTGGCTCATTCATGAAAAACCAACCGGTTCAAAAGACCCCTATGCATTAAGACGAGCAGCATTGGGAGTTATTAGGATTATACTTTTGCATAATTGGCAGATCAATCTTATACCACTGTTTCGTCAGGCAACAAATCTTCTCTTGCAACAAAAAAATAAATGTGAAGAATCTCAAATAGAAAATACTCAGAATCTCCTTCCAGAAAAAACAGAGCATATTTTATCAGATCTGCTATCTTTTTTTCATGACCGTTTAAAAATCTACCTTAAAGAGGAAGGCGCTCGTCATGACGCTATTGAAGCAATCTTAAGCAAAAATTCTGATGATTTTTTATCAATTGCACACCGCGTCGAAGCAGTCATCTCTTTTATTAATAGAAGTGATGGAAGCCGTTTTTTAGCTGCTGTAAAACGTATTGTAAACATTCTTGAAAATGAATTTCAAAAAAATACAATAATAGAAAACGAAATTAATCCTGAACTCTTTATTGAAACAGAAGAAAAACAACTCTATCTATCAATCATTGAGGTAGAAAGTAAGGTTCGTGATCACATCAATACAGCAAATCTACCATACGCACTTGACACGCTAGCACCACTCGGAAAATTTATCGATGCATTTTTCGAAAAAGTATTCGTAAATGACAAAGATGCCAATATTCGCTCTAACCGCCTTGCTCTTCTCAAACGCGTTCACGCCCTTACACAAACAGTCGCTGATTTTTCAAAACTTATTATCTAAACTTAGCTCTTATTAGCTAATAGAAATAGAATTTCTCTATTCTCTCGTATTTTTATTATTGAATATAAAAAATACTATGTTCCCCAGCTTAAAGCATGAGACAATTTTAAGTCGTCTATAAAATTCATAACGTAAATAATGAAAAAACAGCATAAATTAATATTCTTAGTTTTAAATAATCTATTTACTTTAGAACCTATAATAAAAACTCCTAAATGCAATAAGCAAGAGATTAACCAAATTTCACAACAGAATGATTTTATAACAATCATACATCTTTCGAAAATACAAGAAACCTATTTTAACTAAATTTCGTCATGTTGATGGTCGATATAATCATTGTATGTATGAAAACAAATCATATAAAAATTGATATGCTAATATTGATTTCTAGAACTATTTTTTATTGAATAATAATATAATTGCTAGCACTTATAAAAATGCTTACGTATGTACATAAAGTGTGTATTTTACATACACATTATATGGTTGCATATCAGATTATTGTTATGATGCGCTTACAGTTTATGTTATTTGCGATCGTCTTCCTATTTTTGATTAAATTATGTATGCGCGAAATGAACTCTAATTTATTGAAAGAGTATAAAAATAAATATTTTATATATTCTTTTGTGTGGAATATGTTGATTTTCAAAAAAAATCTTCTTTGTTAATGACCTTATTAGCAGATATATTGTCTATTCTTCCCGTTTCCATTTTAGTATTACTACTACTGTAAAAAGTACCAAACTATTTAAACTTTTTAGGATTATTATAATCCTCAAATCAAGAATTGTAAGACACCTCTAAAGGGTAAAATGGTTTTCTCCATAGAGCTAGTCCCTCAGCAAGTATCCTAAATTTTTTATCAATGTCCGATTGAATCATAAAATTTATAAGAATTAATTAAAAATTTTTGTATTTTTTAAACAATAGCATATTGATTTATAATAATAAATTATCGTTTTACATATTAAATAAAAGTACAAACACACTTCTTATGAACTATTTCAATATAAGAACAGCCCTAATATTTTAAGATAATTAATAAATGAAGGTGAAATCTTATACCCTCAAGCTAAGATAGCAACACCCTGTAGAATCTTTCATTATAGCTTTCACAAAAAACACTGAAAGACAAGCTTAAGAGATGCCTCCTTATAAAGAATAACATCTAAAGAAAATTCCTCCATCTTGGAGAAAAACTACACTACTGAAAGATCCGTTCCTTAAGCATCTCGAAATGCTATTAATTAAGATATGCTTTCATTTTGTTAAGGGACTCATCACAAAGAGACTCTTTAACAAGTTCATTCGCTTTATCAGAATCCAATTCTTTTGCAATAAGCGTACGAGCAGTAGAAACCGCCAAATCAACAGCCGTTGAAGAAACCATCCGTATTGCATCAGCTTCTGCCTGAGCAATTTTTTGCTCTGCTAATTTATTGCGATTCTTTACATATTCTTCTGCTTTTACACGAGACTCAGCGATAATAGCTGCAACCTCATGTTTAGCTGCCGCAATAATCTCTTGCGCATCTTTCTCTGCTTCTGCATGTTTACGCTGATATTCAGCCAAAACTTCCTGCGCTTCTTCACGAAGGCGAAGAGCCTCATCAAGTTCATCCTTGATCCGTTTCGCTCGCGCATCAAGATATTGTACAGCCATTTGTGGAACTTTGAAATAAACCAAAAGAGCTAAAAAAAGAACTAATCCGACAAAAGCCCAAAAAGTATCCGTCATTCTTATATTCCTTAGTAATCCGCAACTTTAATAGCTAAACGAACTTCCTCTTTACTGATATTGACATCAATCAATTTTTTAACAATTTCAAGAGCCACTTCTTCAGCGATAGAACCAACATTTTGCATAGCTTTATCCCGAATTTTTGTTATTTGCTTTTCAGCATCTGTTAATTTTTTCTCTAAATTCTCTTCAATTTTCTTTCGTTCAAGCTCAGCTTTTTCTTTTAAATCTTCACTTGCCACTTGCGCTATAATATGAGCCTGCGAGCGAGCTTCTGCCAATTTTCGCTCGTAAATTTCAACCACAGTATCTGCTTCCTGCTTCATACGCATTGCCTGATCCAAATCAGATGCAATACGATCTCTACGTGTTTCAATAACACCACCAATACGCGGTACAATTACTCGAGAAATAAAGAAATAAAAAAGCCCGAAAGAAATTGCTAACCAAAAAAAATGCGAACCAAAATGCACAAAATCAAAAGGCGGGAACACACGATCTGCATGCCCTACCGCATCTTTTATATGTCCTACCGGAGTCTCAGTTGCCTGCGCATAAGCTCTAGAAATAAACATCTCTTTCATCCTTCAAACAACTTAATAAGGTCCCCTATAAAATCAATGATGATTGGCTAACTCTCTCTGCTAAAAGCTAAAAGGGCATACTTTCCTCTCATAAGAGAATCACCATACCCTTTTGAAGCTGATTAAACCGCAAAAAGAAGTAACAAAGCAACGAGCAATGAAAAAATACCCAAAGCTTCTGTCACAGCAAAACCAAAAACAAGACGACCAAACTGGCTATCGGCTGCTGACGGATTACGTAATGCACCCGAAAGGTAACTACCAAAAATGTTTCCAAGGCCTAAAGCCGTTCCTGCCATACCAAAACAAGCAAGACCAGCACCAATATACTTTGCTGCAAGCACTAATTCCATATTATTCTCCTTTAAAGCGAAATTGCACTATTCGACGGGAAACCGCCAATTTTATTAATGTCCTGGATGAACTGCATCATTAAGATACATACAAGTTAAAACCGTAAAGACGTAAGCTTGAAGAAATGCAACTAAAAACTCAAGAGCAGTAATCGCTACGGTCATGATAAGCGGTAAAATTGAACCGCCAACACCTATGATGCCTACCCCAATCATTGAAACAACAAAGCCAGAAAACACTTTGAGAGTAATATGACCAGCAAGCATATTCGCAAAAAGACGCAGAGAGAGACTGATAGGACGAGAGAGAAAAGAAATCACCTCAATCATCGTCACAAGAGGCAAAATCACAACAGGCACCCCGCTGGGAACGAACAGTTTCAAAAAACTGCCCCCATGCTTATAGAAACCATAGCCAATCACCGTCAAAATTACCAACATTGCCAATGAAAAGGTAATCATAATCTGAGAAGTAATCGTATAAAAATAAGGGAAAAGACCAATAAAATTAGCAACCAAAATAAAAGTAAATAGAGAAAAAACTAAAGGAAAAAATTGCATCCCCTGCACGCCAGCTGACTCTCGCAAAGTTGACGCTACAAATTCATACGCCATCTCTGAAAGAGATTGCACCCGTGTTGGAACTAATCCACGACTTGATGATGAGATAAAGAGAAAAACTGAAGTTACAACAACTGTAGCGACAATAAAAAATGATACATTTGTAAACGACAAATCCATATTTCCTATAGAAATATTAATCAGCCGTGAAACCTCAAACTGATGAACAGGATCTGGAGCGTACGATGTCACATCAACCTCATTTATCGAACCTTTTATTGGTTCCTTTGCCTTGGCGCAATACGCCTTTTTGCCCTAATTGACTGGGAGCAATATACCCCACAGACCGAAGAATACTTAATACACCAGCAGCAAATCCAAGAAAAAGAAAAAACACCAATCCCCATGGCAATGAACCTGCTATTTTATCAAACCCCAACCCCAAAACAACACCAACAATAATACTTGCTAGAAACTCACTAGAAAGCTTGACTGCACGTGCAAGCCCCCCTTGCTGTTCTCCCCCCCTCTTCTTATAACCTCGCTTCTTTAATGCCTCTTTACGCATTAAAGCCAAACCTAACTTTCGACTACGACATTCTAGATCCTCTGAATGAAAACAGTCCCCTTGCTTTTTCTCTTCAGCCTCTCTCTGTGGCACAATGGGTCCATCGCCCTTCGCCATAATCAGCTCCTTAGTCAAAAAGCAGAATAAAGACGTATCTCACAAAATTGTAAGCATCATATTGTTCCTGAATTTATTCGTCAAGACGCTAAAAGAAGTCTCTCACAATTTATCACATAAATAACGTATTTTCCCAATTTATACATTTCAATTACTCATGCATCTTAAAATAATCATCATCGCTTGCGTGATCATGCATTGCTGCCTTATTTTTAGCAAACTATTTCTGCTCTTCTTCTCAACTTTAGAAATATTCTCTCAATCTCAATTTTCCATTCCAAATTTTATCAAATGTTTAATACATGAGATTATGCGAGACCTTATTATGACTAAAAAATATGAATCAACCGATGAAATCAAACAAATGAAAAATAAGATTACAAAGCATATTATAAAGCTTTATCGCATCCTTACATGAAGAGATTTTGATGATATCAAGATTAGCAGCCTTGGGGAGGTATTAAAAATAAAAGCAATCTCTCTCATGAAGACAATTGTTGGGTTTATGATAATACATGTGTGTATGGTCTTGCACAGGTTTATAAAAATACAAAATATATCACTTTTCTCAAATTTATAGTCATGTCTATGCAATGCAAAGATCTCATATTATCCCAAGGCATAGGAGATACCTTTCTTATGACTATAAACCCATCATAAAAGAGAGAATTAAAAAGAAAGCTGTACCAATTGACGTAACACGGCTTTTAAATGATAACTAAATATGAACTAAACAATGGATTTCTAGTATACAAAATGTATCAATATCGCAAACTCTCTATTCTAGAGATGAAAAGTTATCAAAAGGAATGCAAATGATACATATGATTCTTTGCTATAAAATCGATCAATTATAGCGCCTTTATCTCTTATAGCATTTCTATCCTTAAAGAAACAAAGTACATTATCAAAATACTTTTTTTAAAATATTTCAAAATACTAAGCTCAAAATTATGCTGAGTGAATAAGTAACAAAATACGTTCTTTTGACGCTTATAACGACTGTTTTTCAAAGCCGCTTTTCATAAGACAAATAAAAAACTGCTTTTATAAAACGTAAGACTTTGAATTTGCTCTACTGTTAAATCTAGATTTTACTTTTTTTCATAAGTGAAATGCTTCTTAAAGCAAATAAAAGGATAATAAAATTATAACTGTTATAAAATATTAGTTTTAAATGTTTTTATAACATACCTCATTTATGGCTCTAAACGTTTAAACATTCATTGAAAAAAGCTCTCATAAGCGCCCTTTCATTTTACAAAAAAACAACTTCTTTGCACATGAACTTTTGTATATTTGTATTGGCAAAATTAACTACCCAAAATTCTGGAGTGTTATCTTGAGAGAAACTTTAATATTTATCTACTTTATCTAAAAAACAAATCCAAATTTGGATTGTTTGGTATTAAAAGAAAACTTTTCAAACAAACATTTAGAAACATTCAAAGATTTTTCTATTCGCTTATCTTAAAAGTAGGTGTCCTCAAATCTGGGGCCCAATGTTTTTAAACTGCAACTCTTAAAACGTTTTTTGCTCGCTTTTTTAAAACGTTTGGTGTTATGATAATGCTGTTCTAAAAACTCTCTACTTTACGTTCACCAATTTTAGCGATCGTTAATTTTGATTTTATCATGCAATTAACACTTCAATCATTAAAGCAAGAGGTGATCTTAAACCTATACAATTTATATTATCGATAATTTCAAACGATTGTATCTAATAATAACTATCGAGTTTTATTCTAAATAATGTATTATAAAATGTTATGAATGATAGCATCTTTACATTTCATTTAAACGTTTACATGCATTATAAGATTGGCATCATAATTTGCTTTTTATACCCTGTTTATACAGGAGCAATTCAATCACATACAAAAGTGTGATTTCTTAAATGGATTCATATAAAATAGATACAATTAACATATCGATTTTCTATGTTTTATGCATAACATGATATCATTCAACTCATTGGTTTTCAATCTTCAAACACAATGATTCATGAAAAACTTATCTTTACTGCAGATTTTATTTACTAAAAAACAGAAGAAATCATTTCTTTTTAGAACGTGCCGCAAAAGGATTATCCGATGCTCGTAACGATATGCGAATTGGAACACCAAGCATATCAAACCTATCACGCAATCCATTGGAAAGATAACGTAAATACGATTGAGGCATTACCTTTGGTCGCGAACAAGAAATCATAAATCCAGGAGGACGTGTCTTAACCTGTGTTATATATTTAATCTTAAGTCTTCTCCCTGAAATTGCAGGTGGCGGGTGATGCGCAATAACAGTTTCAAGCCATTGATTCAATTTCCCTGTTGAAATACGGCGATTCCATACACGGTGCATCATCATGACATTTTCCATCAGCTTATCAACCCCTTGACCATATTGGCCTGATAAAGGGACGGCTCTCAAACCACGGACCTGAGGAAGAAGACGACTACATTTTTCATGAAAATCAATCAATGTTTCCTGAGTATTTTCAATAAGATCCCACTTATTAAAAGCAATAAGAGGAACCCGTCCTTCGCGAATTACAAGATCAGCAATTTGTAAATCTTGCTTTTCAAAAGGTGCAGTTGCATCAAAAACGATTACCACGACCTCTGCAAAACGAATTGCACGTAAAGTATCTGCAACAGAAAGTTTTTCCAATTTTTCTTGAATTTTTGACTTTCGACGCAAACCTGCAGTGTCAAAAAGTTTAATATGGCGACCGCGCCATTCCCATTCTACTGAAATAGAATCACGTGTAAGCCCCGCTTCAGGTCCTGTTAACAACCGATCTTGTTTTAACATACTGTTGATAAGAGTTGATTTTCCTGTATTTGGACGCCCCGCAATTGCAATTCGAATGGGCTTGGTTTCATCATAAACAGACCACTCATCCACATCACCACCGATAGATGCAGACTGTACAGAAATATATTCTTCTTCGTCTTTGTTGCCAAAAGCACGCTCTTTACCAATAGCATCTATAATTGCATCATGAAGATCCGCAAACCCCAAACCATGTTCAGCAGATATTGGACAAGGCTCACCCAAACCTAATGACCACGCCTCATATTCTCCCCCCGTTGCCGCTTTTGATTCAGACTTATTGGCAACAAGCACTATCGGCTTTCCTGCCTTACGCACCAGCGAGGCAAAATTTAAATCAATTGGTGTTATTCCGCTTTTTGCATCAAACACAAATAAAATAAGATCTGCTTCATCAATCGCAGCTTTTGTATGAAAAAGCATACGACCTTCAAGTGTATGATCACCCGCTTCTTCTAACCCTGCCGTATCAATCACATCAAAACGCAAATCTTGAAGTTCTGCCGCGTGAATACGCCGATCACGTGTCACACCTGGCTTATCATCAACTAAAGCCAATTTTTGCCCAACCAAACGGTTAAACAGCGTTGATTTCCCAACATTGGGGCGACCAACTATAGCAATGGTCAGGCTCATAAATTTATTCCTTATTTGCCCTGCCTTCGGCTTGTATAAGCTCAAGCATAATTCGAGCCCGATCTGTTACTCTTAACCCTAGAGCACCTTCTTCAGAAATTTTCTGAAAATAATCAACCGCTTCATCTATCTTATTTTCTTTATATGCAGCTAAACCCAAAACCTCTCTTGCAGACATACGCATAGGATCAATATCATTTGCCATATCTTTGACACGTTTTTTGACATCCTCCAAAGTACCAGTATCAACCAAAATATAAGCTGCACGAATTTTGGCAACTTTCCGTAAAATTTGTGGTGCTTTTTCATCAGCTGCAACAGAATCAAAAATCTCTACTGATTTAACAACGTTACCTTGTTCCATAAATAAAGAAGCTTCACGCAAACGAGCAAGAAAAGGATATCCTCCAAAATGAGAATCTTTAACATTTTTTAATTGTTTCATCGCCTCATCAAAATGGTGTGTATCCGCAAAATTAAGACTTTTGACAAATGTATCACCAACATGTTCAGCTCTTTTCATTTGCCAATGATGATAAATTTGATAAGCAGCAATCATCAGCACAAAAACAATGATGGCAGCAATAATTGAAAAACCATAACGTCTCCAAAAAGCAAGAGCCTTTTCTTGACGAAATTCTGCATTAACTTCAGCAATAAAACTATCATACGACATATATCATACCTTGGAAAAAAATTACTTTCTGTGCTTTTACGCATAAATGAATAAAGATGGTAGCCCTAATTCACGAAAAACCTAAAATTTCTAGTTTATTTTTTAAAAAATCAATATGTATCTGAATTTTTCAAGCTTTTGCAACAATATCAAACTCACAACGATGTAACTATCTTTTGGTTCATCTTACAGTCTTTATATCCTTGTAATTTTATCAAAAAGTTATCATAAATCTTTATACTCACAACGCATGCCATCCCGTAATCTAAAGAACTACTTGTAGCCTTCCCTCGTTCATTATTGGGTAAAGAAACCACCTTTAAAAACCTTAAAAGAAACGGTTATATTGTCTTTATCAAAATACTAAGTACAGTATTACGATATTGAAAAGCGCATTTATTAAAAATATCCTCAAATATAGCTCACGTTTCACAATTCAAAATATCTATAATAAAATAAAAAAAAGCGCTGTGTTCCAGAATAAAAGGAATTCTTTATTTTGTGATAACGTACCATACAAAACCAAAACTCCAAAAGCCTCTTTATTTAATGTAAAGTATATCTCTTCACCTTATCTTCCTATAATGATCTTTTATGATCGGGTCTCTACAATTTTTAAAAATATCTTACTGTAATGGCCAAATCCACATAAGCATTGGAACAGCAACAATGACTATCAATACTGCCAATGGAGCCCCCAAACGTGGGTAATCGCTAAACCGATATCCTCCTGGTGCCATCACAAGCATATTGCTTTGATGTCCGATAGGTGTAAGAAACTCACACCCCGCACCAATTGCAACAGCCATCAAAAAAGCTTCAGGCTTATAATGAAGGGAATGAGCAAAACTTGACGCGATTGGTGCTACCATCATCACTGTCGCCGCATTATTCAAAAATGGTGTTACCAACATAGCTGTAACTAACATAAGTGCTAATGCACCAGATGGTGGGAAAAATACTGCTAATTGACTAAGCCACTGACCTATAAGATCTGTGCACCCTGTCTTCTCTAGCGCTTCACTCACAGGAATAAGAGTCGCTAATAATACTAATATTTTACCATCTAATGCCTGATACAAATCACGTGCTGGCAAAACTCGAAAAACAACCATTGCACCTGCAGCAGAAAAAAAAGAAAAGGCAACCGGAACAATATGAAAAGCTGTAAAAATAATCGCTATAAAAAGAACAGCTAAAGAGACAAAACCATGCCGTAAATTACCAAACACAATGTTACGCTTTGCTAAAGGCAAACATTTTAATTCCCTCAATAAATTTGGAATAATCATATCCTGCCCCTGCATAACAATTACATCTCCAAGATGGAAAACAATATCACCAAGCCTTCCCCGTATTCTTTCATGTTGACGACTTAACGCAAGAAAATTCACATCATAGCGATCAAATAATGAAAATTCCTTTGCACTCATACCAATAAGAGGCGAATTATGTGTAACAACGGCCTCAATAATATTCATATCGCTGTCTTTGTCCCCCGTAGAAATAGTTCGATCCGTAAAAAATTCTAAGCGAGCAGAATTCATCACGCTGTCTAAACCTGTATGAGAACCTTCTAGCAAAACGATATCGTTTTCAGATAAAATAAAGTCTGGCAATGGCGAAATAGATGTTTTGTTTCTGATGATTTGAACCACCATGACGTCACCACCTGATGGCTTAACAAGATCAACTATGGTTTTTCCTATAATCGGTGAATTTGTTGGAATATGCACCTCTGAAACATAGTTACGAATATCAATAGCATCATCAAAGGATACCCCTGAACGGACACGCGCAGGTAAAAGACAAGAACAAAAAATCAAATATAAGACGCCAACAGTAGCAACAGCTGCACCAACTGGTGTAAAATCAAACATGGTAAAAGGAACCCCTGCCAAACGCTCTTGCATAGCTGAAATAACAACATTAGGGGAAGTCCCTATCTGAGTCATCAAGCCACCTAGCAAAGAACCAAATGCCATTGGCATCAAAAAGACGGATGGTGATACTTGAGAACGACGAGCAAATTGAAAAGCAATTGGAATCATAATCGCCAAAGCACCAATATTTTTAACAAACATTGATAGAACCACGACAGAAGTAACCAAGAAAGCCAATTGAAGCCGCACTGATTTGACATCTGGCCATATCCGTTGAATAATAAATTCCATTATACCAGAACGTGATACAGCAGTACTGACAACAAAGACACTCCCCACAATAATAACGATATCATTACTAAAACCGCTAAATGCCTCTTTCGGACTGACAAGCCCAACAGCACAAGAGATCAGTAATGTACAAATAGCGACAAGATCATAACGAAATCGATCCCAAATAAAAACGACCATCATGAGACCAATAATAGAAAAAGCCATTATTTGATTTTCTGTCATGATACCCATCTCTCCCCATTAGACTAGAATGAACAACAACTATCTTTTATGTTTTAACTATTTCTACAAACAGCGACAAGATATATTGGACACAACGTTATAATGATTTAAAGCAATACAAGTTGTGATCAATATATACTCTCCTATATAGGGTTTGTTATAAGATGCTGAAGTCAAGGAAAATTGTTGACATTTTATGAAAGCATATTGCCAAAAAAGATTGGCAATGATTCTATATATGAAATGAGGGTGAAAGTAGAAACTGATGTATACAGTGTTGGTATCTTCTTTGTTGTTGTTAAAAAATATTTTCATTCTCATCACAGAATAACATAAAATGAAAGAAAAAAATGATGGATAATCTTAACAGTGGATATCGGAGTCATCTAAGATACTGGCTGACTTGTGTTATTGGATTTATTGTTATTCTAGTGATTATAATTGTTGGTGGTTTTTATGCGACAAAACCTTACCTTGATAGTTTTGTAAAACGAGAAATAGCCCGCTATTCTATAAAGGCAGAAACATCTGAAATCAGTATTATTGGCAAAGCCAACTTAACAAATGTTACACTACCAGCGCCTGCAGGCACCTCACTTAAAGTTGGTGCCATTTCTGCTCGCCCTCCTATTTTCTTCATCCCTGGAAGCTTTACACTTTATAATGTTGATTTAGAGTATGATGATCTTCATATACAAATTCCTGAAATCTCTCTTAAGAGCGTATCCTTAAAAGAAAAGAATAAAACTATTGCATCACAGCTTCTACAAACCATTATGCGTATTGAGCTTTCTTCAATTGTTGCCCCGGATATACGTCTTTTTGTAGAGAATCGAGACAAGCATACTGAAAAACTTGAGATAAAGGATTTTCAGCTTTCTGATTTTAAAAATGGTCGCATTCGTTCTGTTAGCATCAAAAACATGAACTTTAACATGGCAGATAAAAATGACGCCAAACCTGTAAATTTTATAACCAAAAGTGGTACAATAGAAGCACGTGATATCGACATTAACTACGTCGTTAACTACATCTATTCTGTCATTTTGGGAAAAAATAATCCTATTAATCAAGGAAAAGACATTATTGGTCCCATTTCTTTTAAAAACGTAATGGTCGATATTTTTGAAGGAGAAGAGAAAAATATCTCTTTCTCTCTTGGCTCACTTAAAACATCTGGTTTGAAAATGAAACCATCCGAACAGACGCCTGGAAAATTGATCAAAAATTACCTTAACACAAAAAAAGAAAATCATCAGAAATCTGGAAAAAAAGCACGATATGACATTATCGTAGATAGCCTATCCCCCATTACCTTCGCTGATGCAGAAATGAGTAACCTTGCCATTTATACGCCACAGTTTCAAGGAGCATTTGAATCATTTCAATTTAAACAAAACCTGTGGAATCATCCTATACCCAAGAATCTTTTAGTATCTTTTAATAATCTTTCGATTTTGCCTAAAAAAATGGAAGAAAAAGACTTAGAACTCTTCAAAAAAATGGGTTTTGAACACATTAATCTTTCAGAAAAAATTGATTTTTCTTATGATGAAAAAAAAGGCATGCTCTCTCTCGCATTGTCTTTCAACATACACAATATTGGGTCTGGAAAAATATCAACAAAATTTGTTGATGTTGATGAAAAACTCTTTTCTGCTCAAAAAGATGCAATAATTACTGCTCTTCAAGATCTTGGTATCACTGAAACTGACCTCCGTTATACAGATGCCGGTTTCATTGATAAGCTTTTTTCTTATCTTGCACGAAATCTTAATGATGAAAAACATGATCTCAAAAAAGAGCTCTATGAAGATTTCTATCTAATAGTGACACAAAGCCCGAAGATATTTTTAAAAGATCATGCTGAAGCGGAAAATATTTCAAAATCTTTAGGTGACTTCGCTAAAAATCCTCAAACATTAACTATTAAAATTAAAGCGAAAGACAATGAAAAACTCACAATATCCGATTTAGAATTAGCCCTACAAAATGATTTGTCCACAGCTTTAAGCAAAATACACCTAAGCATAAAGAATGAGGCATCACCTTAAAAAACATATTTCACTTTAAGCATAATGATCTTGTCTATAAATTTAAGAGCTTTATTCCTCTTCTTTCTTTTATATGATACAAGAGAGTGTCATACAAAGTGGTTTACACTAAAAGATATATGTTCATAAAATTGCCGATACTTGGAGTTGTTCATGTCTGATTTATCTTCAAATCGCCTGCCTAATCGCGCTTCTCGTGTCACAAATCAAGCGCTTTCCGCTATCGAGCGTTTTCTTCATATTGAAGCTCTCAGCGGTATTGTCCTTTTATTAGCTGCTGCTGCTGCACTCATTTTTGCGAATTCTCAATATTCTTCTCTTTATGAATCTCTATGGCATACATCTTTTGGCTTTAACTTAGGACATTTCACCCTTTCATGGGATTTACACTTCTGGATTAATGATGCTCTCATGACTGTTTTTTTTCTCGTTGCAGGAATGGAAATCCGGCGTGAAATTCATGAAGGAGCTCTTGCTGATTTTAAACAAGCAGTTTTGCCAATTGTTGCAGCAATAGGTGGTGTTTGTCTTCCTGCAATTATTTATCTTAGCTTTAACTTTAACGGAGGACATATACATGGTTGGGCTGTACCAACAGCAACAGATATTGCTTTTGCACTTGGCATTCTTGCTCTTCTTGGAAAAAAAATTCCCTCTAACTTACATATCATTCTTTTATCCCTAGCAATTATTGATGATATTATTGCTGTTCTTATTATTGCTTTCTTCTACTCAACGAACATTGATCCTAGTGGTTTAGTTATTGCAGCTGCAGGTATTGCTTTAGTGATCTTTTTTCAATGGATTGGACTCGCATCAGCATGGCTTTATATTCTGCCTGGTGCAGTCATCTGGTGGGGTTTAATGATAACAGGTGTTCATCCATCGCTTGCAGGCGTCATTTTAGGTATGATGACTCCCGTTTTCCCTACCCGCACTCTTGTCGCACCACTTACCATGTTAAGCAATGCAATGCAGGTTCTGCAAGAGAAAAACACAAAAACAGACCTACATCATATCTCAACTGCATTGAAGAAAATGCGTAAAGGACAACGTGATATGATTGCACCAGTAATACGTGTTCAGAAAGCATTACATCCGTGGGTTGCATATGGTGTAATGCCAATTTTTGCCTTTGCAAATGCTGGTGTTAGTTTTGCAAACTTTGATCTTTCTTCTCATGGATCATCCTTAGTTGTGCTTGGCATTGTTATTGGTCTTTTTATGGGTAAACCTTTTGGTATTATTGCTGCCAGCTATTTAGCTGTAAAATCAGGACTATGCCGTCTGCCTCCTCAAATGACATGGACAGACATTTTACTTATTGGTTTTTTAGCAGGAATTGGTTTTACAATGTCTATTTTTGTTTCAATGCTTGCTTTTAAAGATATTGTTCTACTTGATTCTGCAAAAATTGGTGTACTTTGTGGATCTGGTTTATCTGCTTTGCTCGGTCTCGGATATGGCTTCATTTACATTAAGCGCAATAAAAAAACGCATGTTAGCTGATTTATTAAAAACTATGAAAGTTTTTTACTGAACTTGATACCAATAAGAGAAGAGAAATAAAAAACTATACCTCTCTCTGCAAAAGAGAGAGAGAGTTTAATACATTCCGTACATTGATATATCTCTCGGCAAGAAATTTCTGTGCAGATGCGTCATTCCGGTTTTTATCTATCCCTCACGCGCTGTACTGTGTTATTATTTTTATCAAAAGCCATAGCCATAGCCATACTTTTTTACGTACCCCCAAAATACAGCGTAACAAATAGATGTTTCTGACCCTTTAATAAGATTGTAAGGAATACCATTCGTAATATGTGCAGATCCATAAAATCATACCATTATACATCCCTATAGCATTATTAAAATCAAGCGTTTATAAAAAGCTTTATACTTTATAAATAGACTGCCATTAACATAAATATACTGCCATTAACCAATATCTGTATTTTCCCGCCATTGTATGACTTGTATTGAATGAAGATAGCATACAAACTTTCTTCCTATCGATATTGATTGGACAAATTTTATAAACTAATAAGCTTTACATAAAAGACAGATCATCAATCGGTTTAAGGCTAAAACTGTATCTGTTTGTCTCTTTGGATTTTTCATCCTTTACTTTATTATCATATGATCTTCTAATACATTGATTGCTCAGCACATAATAAAGCAATAAAATTAAATCCACAAAGCACGCATACAGTGCTCAGAGATCATTTGTAAAAATGCAAAATATCAACGATATATATATTATTCATTCTCCTTTACCCAACGGCGTGAAAACAATCTAATAAATTAAATCTTATGAGTTCATTTAGCCAAGTATTGATAAAGTTTTCTATGAAATAGCGTATTTGAGCGATTAAGAACTTCTCTTCTTCCATTAACGCTCATAGGATAAGTACTCCGCTCCCCCATATATGAAAATTTTATATTATTTGAAAATTCTTTTATAGCTAAAAATACTTAACCCTTATCAAGCCCATAAACAGCATGTAATGTTCTAACCGCAAGCTCGGTATAAACACTGTCGATCAAAATAGAAATCTTGATCTCTGAAGTTGTAATTGCTTGAATATTAATACCTTTTTCAGCTAAAGCCTTAAATGCTGTAGCCGCAACACCTGCATGGCTGCGCATTCCAATACCAATAACAGAAACCTTGGCAAGATCTCTTTCAAATTGGATAACATCAAATCCAATCTCTTTACGATTTTTCTCAAGAAGTGCAACCGCTTTATCTACATCTGCTGATGGTACAGTAAAAGTCATATCAGTTTTTGAACCATCTTCAGAAATATTTTGCACAATCATATCAACATTAATTTGCGCTTCCGCCAAAGGGCCAAAAATTGCCGCGGAGATCCCTGGACGATCAGCCAATCGACGGAGAGAAATTTGTGCTTCATCCTTAGCAAAAGCAATACCAGTAACATTTTGTTGTTCCACGATTTCATCCTCATCGCAAATAAGTGTTCCAGAAGAACTCATTGGATCTCCCATACCTAACACACTAGGGTCCTCAAAGCTTGAACGCACGAAGGTACGAACTTTATGAACCATTGCTAATTCAACAGAACGAACCTGTAAAACTTTTGCTCCAAGAGAAGCCATTTCCAGCATTTCTTCAAAAGCAACTTTTAGCAAACGGCGTGCTTTAGGTTCTATACGTGGATCTGTTGTATAAACACCATCCACATCTGTATAAATATCGCAGCGATCAGCTTGTATGGCTGCTGCTATCGCAACGGCACTCGTATCTGATCCCCCACGACCTAAAGTAGAAATCCGATTATCTGGAGCTAATCCCTGAAAACCAGCAATAACTGCCACCTGCCCTGCTTGAAAACTCTGTATTAAAAAAGATCCATCAATATCTGTAATACGTGCACGACTATGGGCGTTATCCGTACGAATAGGAACTTGCCAACCAAGCCATGAACGAGCATTTACTCCCATTGATTGAAGTGTAAGAGCTAACAACCCTGCTGTTACTTGCTCGCCAGAAGCAACAACGACATCATATTCATAGGCATTCTTATATATTGGTGAAGCATCACACGTCCACTGAACAAGCTCATTGGTTTTTCCAGCCATCGCGGATACGACAACAGCAACCTCATTACCTGCATCTACTTCTCTTTTGACATGCCGTGCAACATTATGAATACGCTCAATGTTTGCTACAGATGTTCCGCCAAATTTCATGACAATCCGCGCCATCAATAACACTCTTACCTTTATATTTCTTATCTCACACGACAATGAGAATAAGATTATGCTAGCATATTAACAAATTATTTTTCCACATACAGAATATCTATAATTTGTGCAAATTTAATTATGTTTATATTAATTTTTCTTGACTTTAGAATAAAATCCACCTGACTTTATCATAAAAAATTAAAAGGATAGCAACATGATAAATGAAACGCGTACCACCATTGATCAAAATGAAATTGATCACTTTTCACGTATTGCTGCGGAATGGTGGGATCCGCAAGGGAAGTTTCGCCCACTTCATCAATTCAATCCCGCACGTCTTGCTTACATTAGAGAAAAAATCTGTTTAGAATTTAATCGCGATCCTGTTTCGCTTATACCCTTTGAAAATTTGAAAATCCTTGATATCGGCTGTGGAGGTGGTTTGTTATGCGAACCAATGGCACGTCTTGGTGCTATAGTTGTAGGAGCTGATGCTGCGCAAACAAATATTGAAGTTGCAAAAATTCACGCAGCCCAAAACGGACTTTCAATTGATTACCGCGCCACTACTGCAGAAGCACTTGCAAATGAAGGAGAAAAATTTGATATCATCCTCAATATGGAAGTTATTGAACATGTCTCTGATGTAAATCTCTTTATAGAAACCACAGCAAAAATGCTCAAACCCCAAGGGTTGATGTTCGTCTCAACACTTAATCGAACATGGAAAGCATGGGGACTAGCCATTATAGGTGCTGAATACATCTTACGTTGGTTGCCAAAAGGAACCCACGACTATAAAAAGTTTCTCAAACCCCAAGAACTTAAAAATCTCTTGTCAAAGAACACTCTCACTGTCATTGATGAAGTAGGTATTACCTACAATCCATTAAAAGACAGTTGGAACCGCTCAAAAGACATGGATGTTAACTATCTGCTTCTTGCAAAACGATCTTAAGAGATATCTACTTTATACCTTGTAACAAAGCATCGAGTTTCCCTTCATTTTCTAAAGCATAAAGATCATCACAACCACCCACGTGATAATCACCTATGAAAATTTGTGGAAATGTATTACGTCCATTTGCTCGCTGCACCATTTCTTGGCGAAGAGACGTTGATGCATCAATATCCGTATATTTCACCTCTTTTTTATCAAGCAAATCACGTGCTTTTGTACAATAAGGACAGTTAGGACGTGTATAAAGTGTTACCTCTTTCATAGTATTATTCTCCGATTTACTTAAACATAATATCAACTTTAAGTTCTTCAAGAAACAGGAAAAATAGAAGACTCTTTGAGGACACGTGAAAATGTGAGTACATCAACCCTCTGCGCACCTGCACGTTTTAATGTTTCAGCTGCAGATGTCACTGTTGCACCTGTTGTGAAAACATCATCAATCAATAAAATAGAACGTCCCTCTACATATTTTTTCACTTTATGCGGCACTTCAAAAGCATTCCGCACATTGAGTTTTCGTTCCTGAGAAGATAAACTAACCTGCGGACGAGTATGCCGACGACGCACAAGCCAGCCGGGTTTAAATTTTTTTTTCTTTGCTCCTGCAATATAACGAGCAAGCTCAGCAGATTGATTATAACGTCTCTTCAAAAAACGGCGGAAATGCAATGGGACAGAAATAATAACATCACAATCATCAATAATCTCGTGCCCAACAGATACCATCCAATTTGCCATAAAAGATGCTAGTTCTATATGGTCACCATATTTTAATCGTGCTATCAAAGATTGAGCTAACCCTTTATGAACAATAGCCGAGCGAACACGCGAAAAAGGAAGAGAACTTTTAAGAGCTTCACCACTGAAAAAACCATCCCCCATATCACAAACAAAAGGGGTTCCCATAACAGGACAATAAGGTTTTGTGATAAATTGAAGACCTTTCCAACACTCAGAACAAATCGTACCACAAGCAGAAACTCTTTTCTTACACCCATAGCAAATAGGAGGATATAAAATTGTTAGCAAGTGCTCAAAAAACTTACTAAATATATTTACACCATTTTTTGCGCCATTTAAAGTTATTTCTTGAAAGCATAACATGGTTAATTAAGACTTTTATAGCTTCCCTCTACAAAAAAATATTTTGTATTTTTTAACTTTAATTCCTTTAAAAACCCTTACTTTTTATAAATTTGTTTTTCTTTCACATCATTAGCTTGACAAAACTTGCACAAAAATAAACCTTCTCAAGATGCACACATTACCAATTGAAAGACTTTGACAATATGTCGCATCCTTTAATTTTTGATCACGACCGCATTGAACAATTCCGCAAACGTGCTTTTCAAAAAGCAAAAGAAGGGTATGATTTTTTACTGTCTCACATGGCTGAAGATCTTTATAAACGTCTCAGTCCTGTTGACCGGATCTTTTCATTAGCTCTCGATTTACACAGCCATACAGATCTTGCTGCACAAGCTTTACTGAAATCTGGAAAAGTTCATTCCATAGAACGCGTTGAGACAGATATACTGTATCAAAGCCATAATAAAAAATTTCATTTGCGTAATCGAGAGTTTCTTGATTTTCCTCAAGATTATTGTGATCTTATCGTTTCGCTTCTTTCACTACAATTGACAAATGATACCCCTGGTATTCTGAAACAAATAAGACATATCCTTAAACCAGATGGCTTATTTCTAGCTGTTATGGCTGGAGCTGGTACACTTGTGGAATTATATGAAAGCCTCCTACACGCTGAAACAGAAATTTATGGTGGTGCAAGCCCTAGAATCTACCCGTTTGTCGATATTCGTGAGGTCGGTGCTCTTTTACAGTATGCTGGCTTTGCCCTACCTGTAGCAGATATTGAAAATGTCACAATACGCTACAATACAATGTTTGATCTCATGAATGATCTTAAAGCTATGGGAATGCAAAATGCGCTTATCAATCGCTCACGGCGTCCTGTATCCAAGCGCTTTTTTCTTCGCGCAGCTGAAATCTATGCACAACGATTTAGCGATCCAGACGGACGCATTCGCGCGCATTTTTCTTTCATTTGGCTCTCTGGCTGGGCTCCACACCCAAATCAGCAAAAACCTATACAACCAGGCTCAGCACAAATATCTCTTGCAGATGTTTTAGTAAAACAACCGAAAAAAACATAGATTCAACATGCAAATTATTTCTCAAAGATGCTTTTATCCGTTGTCCGTAACATCTGGCTGGTTATAGTTCCAGCCAACATTGAATCACTTACATTTAAAGCTGTACGTCCCATATCAATTAACGGTTCAATAGAAATGAGTACAGCAACCAAAGAAACAGGAAGTCCCATAATTGGTAAAACGATCAATGCAGCAAAAATAGCACCACCACCAACACCAGCAACACCAATAGAACTCAACGTTACAACACTAACAAGAATAGCAATCCAAGTAGGATCAAGAGAATTAATTCCTACGGATGGTGCTATCATGGTCGCAAGCATCGCAGGATAAAGACCTGCACAACCATTTTGTCCAATCGTTGCACCAAAAGAGGCTGCAAAACTCGCAATTGATTGTGGTATACCAATCCATTGTGTTTGAACCTCAATATTCAAAGGAATACTTGCAGCACTTGAACGACTGCTAAAAGCAAATGTCAAAACTGGCAAAACCTTTTTGAAAAAACGAAGTGGATTAATCCCTGATATACCTAGCAATACACCATGAATTCCAAACATAATGATAATACCGACATAGGAAGCGATGACAAAAAGCAGTAAATTTAAAATATCTGAAATATGTGAGGTCGCTCCTACCTTGGTCATAAGTGCATAAATACCGTAAGGTGTTAAAGAAACCACAATACGGACTAACCGCATAATCCAAGATTGAGCCACTTGAATAAATAAAAGCGCTTTTTCCCCTTTTTCTGGATCATCTTTCTTTAAAAGAAGAACCGCAGCTCCTAAAAATGCCGCAAAAATAACAACACTAATAATGGAAGTACGGTTAGTTCCACTTAACTCAGCAAAAGGATTTTTAGGAATAAAGGATAAAATCATCTTTGGAACATCCATATCTCCAAGTCGAGAAATATGATCTTCAAGAGCAGCAGAAACATTTTGCCCTTCACGTAATAAACTATCCGCTGTTAATCCAAAAATATTAACCACCAAAACGCCAATCAATGCTGCAAGAGCAGTTGTAAAAAGTAATATTGAAATTGTTATTATACTCATTTTTCCCACAGCATAAACAGAATGCAAATGAGCAACTGCTGAAACAATAGAAGTAAAAACCAATGGTATAATAATCATTTGTAATAACAAGATATAACCATCACCAACAATGTTAAACCATTCAACAGATTTCAACAAAATGGCTTCACTTTCTCCATAAATAACTTGTAAAATACTTCCAAAAACCAAACCAAGAATGAGCCCTAGCATAACGCGTATTGAAAGGCTCCATTTCAACTTATTGCTTTGAGTAAGACATAACAAAAAAATAACGAATAAAAATAGATTGATAAAAAAATTAAATGTCATTGTTTATGCCTACTATTTGTTATGCTAGATAACGAAAAGAAATGTTTAAGTTGAAAATAAGTGCGCAATATTTAGATATAGCATATAAAGCTTATCAAGCTTTTACAAAAATCATTATTTTTTAAATTGATCGATTAAAAGAGAATTTTTTGCCACTTACGAGCCCTTTAAATAGGATAAAATCAAATGCCATCATTTTCTTACTATCCATAAGATTCTATTCTCAAATAAAATATTTACAATGCAAAATAAAATGCAAACATCTCCTATGGGGAGATCATTATTATATGTATGATGCTATTATTCGCTATGCTATTTGGAAAATCTTTTCTGGTAATAACAGAAATACTGTCAGCTCACACCCGAAGCTCATTATAATCAGTACAATATTGAACGATCATTATTCATATTAGTCATTTTATTACCTGTATCCTTTCAATAGCTTTATAAAAGCTAACCTAAATAAAAACTGTAAGCATTTAGAATTCCCTACAAAAAATGAAAATAGCAAGAAAATGTATAAAAACATTCAATAAAACTATAGAACTTGTTTTACACGCTGCTTACACTTTTGTTGATTATGTTCCTAATAAAAACCTCCCCTCACAAAATACAAAATACCATTGGTTGCTCATTCACGTAGCTTTTTAAAGAAACTTCTCTCATTCCTCTCCAATCTATTTTGCAACAGTTTCCATGAAGCGTATAAAGAAACATTCGTTATATATCATCATCTTTGCCCCCGCAAAGAACAAGACAGAATCATTATTCTATTATCAGCTCCCAATTTATTTGCTTACATCCGATGTTGCTATAACTCTTGCATTCATACAGCTTGTAAGAGAAATTTTGAATTCTTATTCTGAGTTGCTCTATATAGGCACTGATTCCATTTTTGGCATACATATAAAGGAATAGTTTTAGATTGCCTCATTATAAAAAAGGTTTGAAACGAAGGAACTATACAATTTTCAGAACTCTCATGCAGCGTACAAAACAATAATTTATTGTTAGGAATCAATATATTCTTATATAGAGAGAATATAATAATGGACAGTTTTAGATATATTTAAGAGTTGCAAATTGATTCTTCATAATTTAAAATATTATCATGTAATATTTGTTCTTATGGATGCTCTGCTACTTTAGCATAACATATCTATTTATAAGGATAATTTTTCATATTAAATTGAAATCATACTAATATTTTGTTCCTATCCCTTTTACTCAGAACAAAAAATATTTACGGGCACGTACAAGAAAAATGAGTGTGTAGATCAAGTTTAAAGAAAAACTAAAAACATCTCTTATAAAGAGGTCAGTACCATCATTATATATCCGCCCATATCGCCACTACAGTTTCATTTAAGACATTTCATAACTGGAACAAAATTTTTCAAAGTTTTACCTCCAACATTTTCAGTCAGAAGAAAATTGAAATATAATCCGTCCTTCCATAAAAAAATCACCATGAGCTCCCTTTTTTCATAAAAGGAATAGCCTCAATAAAATATCAAGAAAAATAATTTTCGCACGAAGTCGCAAGATGTTTCTTGATAAACCGTAAATTCCTTGTCACTTCTTTGTCAATTTCTTCCCTTGAGACCAAAATTCCTTTTGGCAACGCTCCAATCTTCTGTAAATAGAATACTTTTCTCTCGTTTCCTCTCAAATCTTGCTCAAGTGCACAAAACTTCGAATTTTTTCTACAATTTTTTATTGCATACAATGTAATCTTTTATAGAATGCTCTCAAAATCATTTTTTTTGTCTCATTCATTAAGGATTGGAATTATGGCTTTTATCGCCGACAAGCTTTCTCCTATCAAACCTTCTGCCACAATTGCTGTCTCCCAAAAAGCACGTAAATTGAAAGCCCTAGGTCGTGATGTCATTGCTTTAGGCGCTGGAGAACCAGATTTCGATACACCAGATAATATTAAAAATGCTGCTATTGAAGCTATTCAACGTGGAGAAACAAAATACACCCCGATATCTGGTATTCCAGAATTGCGCCAAGCAATTGCAGAAAAGTTTAAAAGAGAAAATAACCTTCTTTATCAACCTGAACAAATTATTGTTGGCACCGGTGGCAAACAAATTCTTTTTAATGCATTGATGGCAACTTTAAATAAAGGAGATGAAGTCATCATTCCATCTCCTTATTGGGTCAGTTATCCAGAAATGGTTACCCTCAACGGTGGTCGACCTATCTTTGTAGAAACCAAAGCCGAATTTTCTTATAAACTGCAACCACAAGATCTAGAAACTGCCATCACCCAAAAAACCAAATGGTTCATCTTTAACTCTCCTTCAAATCCGTCAGGCGCAGCTTACACCCATGACGAATTAAAAAAACTAACAAATGTTTTAGTAAAATATCCCCATGTTCATATCCTTAGTGATGACATATATGAACATCTCACCTACGAAGGTTTTACCTTTGTCACCCCAGCTCAGGTAGAGCCAAAACTTTATGAACGCACACTCACAATGAATGGTGTTTCTAAAGCCTATGCTATGACAGGTTGGCGAATCGGTTATGCTGGTGGCCCGCAAAAATTAATAAAATCCATGGATATCATTCAAGGTCAACAGACGTCTGGTGCGAATTCTATCTCACAATGGGCAGCCGTCGAAGCACTTAATGGTCCTCAAGATTTTATCGCTAAAAACAAAAGTGCTTTCCAAGCACGCCGTGATCTCGTCGTTTCCATGTTAAACAAAACTCCTGGCATTACCTGCCCAACGCCTGAGGGTGCCTTCTATGTTTATCCTTCCTGTGCAAATCTTATCGGAAAAAAAACACCTGACGGAAGAATCATCACAAATGATGAAGAATTTGCAATAACACTTCTGGAAGCAGAATCAGTCGCTGTAGTTCATGGATCTGCTTTTGGACTTGGACCAGCTTTTCGTATTTCTTATGCAACCTCAGAAGAATTGCTTGAAGAAGCTTGCTCACGTATCCAACGGTTTTGCAATAATTTACTGTAAAAACTTTAAGCACCTCCGGTAATATTTTAGTTTCATTGCCAATCAACTTTGTTAAGAGATTTTTGGCTCTTGAATGATAACATAAACAACTGGTTTCTACAGAAACTATGCAACAAGAAAACTATATAGAAGCATATACTGTAAACAGAAAAATGAAATAAGTTTCTTCATACGAGAGAAGTACAAGAAATTATCAATATAATATTCTCATAAAAGCATATCGCTCACTTCTTTCTAAACATTGAAACTTGAATCCTTCACTATTTTAATTCTATAATCAAAATCATTTTCAAATTGTAACTGTTACATTAAACAATGATCACTGAAAACGTTTTTATACATTCGTAAAACTTACACTTTAATAAAAATGAAACTTATATTTTTCAATGAATTTATTACACTAGAAAAAATCCAATACTTACGAATATGACAACCTTTCAGTCAAACCTTTTCTATTCCACAAGCATTATTATAATCCAATATTTGTCATAAAATACCTTATCACAGCTGAATGTCCGTAGACAGCAGACAATTGTTGGATATATTGGGAACTTTTAAGATTTTTTTCTTATCATCTTTCAAGATATCTGTATTTTAGAAGACTGCTAAAAAAATAAAAAAAAGCCGGACAATTCGCCCGGCAAGTTCAGAAAATCCCCAGAGATAAAATCAATCTGATGGATTCCCATAAGGGAACACTCAAGAAAATGCGATGGGAGGCAACATAATCAAGAGATGGTATTTTATGTCATTTTATAAGGAAAAGCACAATAAAGACTTAAGCGCATCTGCTATGCAATAAGCTCATAGCTTAAAAATCACATTACTAAAAAGACCACTGACGCGCTTTTAAAAAGATATAATCTCGAAAAGCTCTCAGCTTAGCCAAATTTTTTAAAGCATAAGGGTAACAAAAAAAAGTATCAAAGGAAGGAATATCAACCATATCAGGGAAAAGACGCACAAATCGTTCATCATTATTCACTATATAATCGGGAAGCACAGCGATACCCAAATCATGCATAATTGCGTTCCTGATTGAAATAATATTATTGATTTGCAGAACTGAAGGACGTAAAGATCCATCACTTCTACCAGCCTTTTCTAACCAATTTAAGCCAGATAAATAAGGTGGAACAGATTCACCAAATGAAATAATACGATGTGTATCAAGATCAGATAATGTTTCTGGTTTGCCGTAATTTGCAATGTAGCTTTTCGAAGCATAAACATGCATATGAATTGTAAATAATTTTCTTTGTATCAAATCAGGCTGTTGCGGTGGCTGTAAACGAACAGCACAGTCCGCATGTCCCATCGTCAAATCGAGTTCTTTATCATCAAATAAGAGCTGTATCCGTATATCCGGATAAAGACTAATAAATTCAGGCATGCGCTCCACAAGCCATCCTGCTCCCATCCCAAAGGTCGATGTAATACGCAAATTTCCTGTTGGCTTTTCATAACTTTCACTGAGTTGCGAACGTGCACTTTCAAGCTTCATCACAACATCATGCGTTGTACGATAAAGAATTTTACCTTGCTCTGTTAAGATTAACCCACGCGCATGACGCTGAAACAATGACACACCAACATCCTGTTCTAAAGATGAAACTTGCCTAGAAATCGCTGATTGGGATAAATAAAGCTTTTGAGCGGCATGTGTAAAAGATCCCGCCTCCGCTGCTGCATGAAAAACTCTCAATTTATCCCAATCCAATGGTGATGTCACAATTTTACCTCTCACTTTTTTACTTTTGCAATGCGCTTTTATATTTAGCTATCCAAAAAACGCTCTGCCTCCAGTGCTGCCATACATCCCATCCCCGCTGCTGTTACAGCTTGGCGGAATGTTTCATCTGTTACATCACCTGCTGCAAAAACCCCAGGAATGCTTGTTTTTGTTGAATCCGGTTCTGTCCATAAATAGCCACCTCGTTTTTGTTTTAGTTGTCCTTCAAACAAAGAAACAGCGGGAGCATGCCCAATAGCAATGAATATTCCCTCCGCATCCACTTTACTTTCTTGCCCTGTTTTAACATTTTTAAGACGTGCACCTGTAACAATAGCACCTCTGGAATCTTGAGCTGGCAGACCAACGATCTCCTCTACAACATGATCCCAAATAACACGAACATTATTGCAAGAAAACAATCTATCTTGCAAAATTTTTTCCGCACGCAAATCGCTGTGCCGATGAACTAAGCTTACGCTCTTCGCTAAATTAGCTAAGTAAAGAGCTTCTTCCACAGCTGTATTTCCCCCTCCCACAACAATGACATCTTTATCACGATAAAAAAAACCATCACAGGTAGCACAAGCAGAAACTCCCCCGCCCATAAAAGTCTGTTCACTTTTCAAACCAAGCCAGCGCGCCTGCGCTCCTGTTGCAATAATAAGCGCATCACAACAATATGACGTTCCTGAATCTCCGTATAAAACAAAAGGAGGTTTCAACAAATTCACCTTTGCAATATTATCACGAATGATTTTTGTCCCCATATTTTTAGCTTGTTTTTCCATTTGTTCCATCAACCATGGTCCTTGAATGGGATCAGCGAAGCCTGGATAATTTTCAACATCCGTTGTAATTGTCAACTGCCCCCCCTGCTGTAATCCAGTAACCAAAACCGGTTCAAGCATTGCCCTTGCCGCATAGATCGCCGCTGTATAACCAGCCGGACCTGAGCCAACAATAAGCAACCGAATATGCGATTGTGTCATAGAACCCCTTTCATTTTTTTATTTAATTATTCCATAAATTATCATGAGCAGACTTAAAAAAAATATTTTTCAACCACCTCAGTTATGATGTATACGTATTTCTTCCCAATTATGATAGAAAGGCTAGATTATCGATTTAATTAAGTTCTGTTTAATATAGAAATTAACTTTTATCCTATAAAAAGAAAAACGTAAATTCTTATGCGTACGAAATCGTAAGAAAAACAAATACAGAGATAGGGAACGATCATTTTTCAATTTATTATCAATGTCTGTGCACGTTTTGCTTTAATTATGGGAGGAGCAATGCTTCTGCCTATCTTTGTGGATTTGCATGACAGAAACCATAATTGGATAACCTTCCTTTATTCTTGTGTCATAACGACCATGTTAGCGACACTGCTTCTTTTAGCAACCAGAGGTGCTACGTGCCATTTTTCAGCACGTCTTGGCTTTATGCTCACCGTTTGTCTTTGGCTCACTGGAATCATCGTAGGCGCCTTACCTCTTTATCTTTCTCCTCTCTCAATTTCTCTAGCAGGAGCAGTTTTTGAATCCGTCTCTGGCATTACAACCACCGGCTCCACAGTAATAACCGGCCTTGATAATTTATCGCGAAGTATTTTGCTATGGCGTTCCATCATATGCTGGATTGGAGGTATCGGCTTTATCGGTTTAGCTTTATTACTTTTGCCTTCACTGCGTGTTGGTGGAGTACAACTTTTTCACATGGAATCATCAGATAAATCGGAAAAAATATTGCCCCGCATCAATCAAATTGCCAATGGAATTATCATAGCTTACGTTGGACTAACACTTGCTTGTATGCTTTCCTATTTCGCTGCTGGTATGAGTTTGTTTGATGCTATAAATCACGCAATGAGCACGATAGCAACAGCTGGTTTCTCAACCCATGATGCATCTTTTGGCTATTTTTCCGATAAACCCGCCATCTTGATTATTTCAACAATTTTTATGTTACTCTCCGCGTTGCCCTTTATTTTTTATGTTAAATTAGTACTTCCTGGCCACTACAAGCGCTTTATTGACCAACAAGTGATTGTTTTCCTCCATATTGTTTTCCTCTTTAGCTTTGCTTTAGCCGCATGGCTGCGGTTTCATGATCATCGCGCTTTCCACTCGGTTTTTCTTGATGTCATTTTTCATCTTACATCTATCATTAGCACAACTGGTTATAGTGCTGAAGATTATCAACTTTGGGGACCTTTTGCTCTGGGGATTTTTTTCATTGTTTCTTTTACAGGTGGCTGTGCTGGTTCTACCTCTGGAGGTATGAAAATCAATCGCTTAATTATTCTTTGGCGTATTACACAAACAAACATAGAAAAACTTCTTTTTCCTAATGTTGTTGTAAAAGCTCGATACGATCACGCAAACATATCGAGTGATGTTGCCAAAGCAGTTTTGTTTTTTGTATGTCTTTATATGTTCTGTCTTATCATTGGTACTGCACTTTTACTCACAACTGGTCTTGATTTTACCTCTGCTTTTACAGGCGTTTTAACTGCTCTTTCAAATGTCGGTCCAGGTTTTGGACATATTATTGGTCCTGCTGGTAATTTCTCTACAATCAATGATAATGCTTTATGGATTTTGAGTTTTCTGATGTTGGCTGGGCGTCTTGAAATTATAACTATATTTGTACTGTTTATCCCCGCCTTTTGGCGTGAACAATTTTAAGACATGACATTTAGTTTTAATAAGTAAGAAATTGATAAAAACAGTATACATGATAAAATCGGACCTTTACTCAACCTATGAGAAGAATTTTAAAAGAGCTTCAAGCAGATAATAATATTAACAATACAAAGCTCTTTCCATCTGTATCCGTGCAATCTCTTGTACAACCAATAAAGCGACCTCTAAAATAGACAATATATTGTTTCAACATGACAATCTATCGTTTGGCATATAAAATAAGAATCTTGAATGTCGTAAAATCCTTTCACTTTAAGCCATCCTCATGATAAATCAATAAAAACCGTTTCCTTACAAATTTCATAAGAGGAATAGATGTATAGATAAAAATTACTTTTAAAAAAAAGCTACGAATACTTCTTATAAGCAGCTTCATCACAAAAATTATTAGTGAACATTGACATTGGTTAAATAAAAACCTGCACCATTTTTTTACCACATCAACTGTTACAATGAGAGCGAAGAATTAAGAATTATTCAAAAATTTTTAAAAACAAGTTCTCACCACCCTGTTTTATGCTCCTTTTCTTTAAAGCAGAAATGGATTTATATGACATCTCAAGAGATCTTACCAATAGTCTTCTCATTAAAAAATGTACAATAACCCTAAGGTTCACATGAACAGCTCCTTTCCATAAAGTATCACACTATACCCTCAAACGAAAAAAGGAACCCATACACTTGGTATTACATAAGCAGCAACACAACCATATACAAAACCAAGATGCATAAAATCATGTATTTGAAATGATTAATATATTATGTCCGCCCCCTCCAAATGATTGCTTTGTTCAAAAATAATCACTCCATGCTCCCTTTATCTTTCTTATCACAATCAGCGCCATTATCCTAAAAATTTGTATCTTTTTATCAAAAGCTTTGAGAGCTTATGATTTATCGAAGACATGATCAATTTTATGAAATAATAGGCATTATCAATCTGTTTGCTTAAATGATGATAAGAAATCTTCAAAAAACAAATATTCGCCCACTTTTCAGAAAACTTCCTGATATCTTTTAAAGTGTTTTTTCTGCAAATATTTCTTCATAAATGCTTCCAATCTCTTTCGCTTCTTTTTCCAAAGGAAAATGAGTTCGAACATGCGCTAAAGCTTTTTTCCCTGCTGCCATTGTTTTTTCTAAATCAGCAAAATAAGGTTCAATCGCCGCCGTTAAAGCTGGCCCATCTCCTGCTTTAACAACTGTTCCAGTTCCTTCTACGACCAATTCTGTATAAGCTCCCGCATCACTCGCCACAACAGCTATTTGTGATGCCATTGCCTCCAATGGCGTTAAACCAAAACCTTCTGTACGAGAAGGCGCTATATAGAGTGACAAACGACGATACCAAAGAGGCATATTCAGCACCTCACCAAGAAAAATGATACGATTTTTCAAGCCTGCTTTAGCAATCTTTTGATGCAGTTTTTTTTCAAAACTATAATGTTGTTCTGTTGTCCGCCCAGCAATAAGCGCTGTCCACTCAGGATAGCGTGGCAGTAATGCTATCATTGCATCCACAAATAAATCAGTGCCCTTTGAATAACGCATACGCCCAAAGCACCCTACCGCATATTTCCCCGGCAATCCGGACGAAGAAAAGCAATCATCAACAGTTTTTGGTGGTGAAAAACGCCTAGTATCCACGCCGTGCATAATAACGTAATGAGGCACCTCTAAATAAGTTCCTGTACGCGTGCTGGTAGCAATAACCCTATCCATACGGCGAATCAGCCATTTGGTAAAAGGCTTATGTTGACGACGAGAAGCCGATGTAAAAATGAGTTTAAGCTTCATTCGCAATACATCACGCAAAAAAACTCCACAAAGCATCTCAATATTGCGCCGTGCATGCCAAATACGAAATGGTCTATTCTTCGGGCTTTTCCAAAGCCCGAAAAGATCTTTAAAGGTAATAAATGGCAAATTTTTCGACAACCCAAATCCAAAAGTGGATATACGCACGCCCTGTTCTCGTTGTAATGGAATAAGCTGAACAACCGTAGAGGTTACTCCTGACAAACGTTTTTTAAAGTGAGGAGCAATAACTTCAGTGTCTTCCAAAGATACAAGCATCATAATTCACAGGCATAATAATTTAGATGTATTGAACCTCAATAATTTCATAATTATGTGCACCCCCTGGTGCATTCACTTCAATCACATCTCCCTCTTGCTTACCAATGAGTGCACGAGCAATAGGTGAAGAAATAGAAATTTTACCAACTTTTACATCAGCTTCTTGATCACCAACGATCTGATAAACCTTTTTCTCTTCAGTATCCTCGTCTAGAAGCTTTATAGTAGCTCCAAATTTAATTTTATCGCCTGAAAGACGCGAGACATTAATCACTTCAGCTCGTGCAATATAATCTTCAAGCTCATTTATACGTCCTTCATTATGACTTTGCGCCTCTTTAGCAGCGTGATATTCGGCATTTTCTGATAAATCGCCATGTGCTCGCGCCTCAGAAATTGCTTCAATAATCCGCGGACGTTCCTGTTGTTGACGCCAACGTAATTCTTCTTTAAGACTTTCAAAACCAGCTGTAGTCATCGGAACTTTTTCCATAATCCGTCCCTTTCTGTTACACGGAAGGTTTAATAAAAATACAAAAAATGGCTCCCAAAACTGCTTTTGGAATCCGAAAAACCAACATTCCCTATTATATAGTACAGTATTCCTGTTTTCCATATAAAAATAAAAAAGAGAATAAAGCATTCACCAATTATGTTAAATCATCTAATATTTTGGTGTTTAAAGTGTTAAACTGTGCTCCCAACATGAACATCCTAAAGAAGAAATAATTGTATTTTTTTTATGTTCTATCATAACTTAGAATCTATCATAACTTAGAGAAAGACATCTTGTATGAAGAAAGAAAAAAACTTTAAAGACTCCTCTACAGAAAAATGAAAAAGTTAATATTTTTTTGTATTTAGTCCTCTCTTTTTAGCCGCGACAACCTCCAAAGCAACGAATGCCTTTGTCACAAGAAATCTTCATTTTAGAATAAGACCAAGCATTCAGCATGCTCTTCATGATTTAATTCCCGTGGAGAATTGGTGTTTGTCCACACATATCAAGGAAATTAATACCACATCAAATATAACACCCAAACAGGTTGGATATCATCTTGTTATCTCTTATTTAAAGTAGCAACGATCTTTACCCCATATACATAATGTTTCCAATAACAAACTATAATCAAAAACAATCATTCTCTATAAAAACAGCGGTGAAAATAGCCATAATGAATATTGTACAAGCCCCCTGTTAAGCATCGTTATAGCGTTAAATAAAATGGTATTAACCGTAATGCACCTTACTTTAAAATCCCCAACGCATTAATCTTATCCCCCAAACTGATCAAATATTCTATACAATAGGTAATCAAGTGAAATGAAGCTTTTCAGTAACGTTGTGCCGTTATCATGATGTCGTTGTAAAGTTTGGGATTTCCTTTAAAATTACGAACACTTATCTATCAAAGGATGCAACAATGAAAAATGGTGTCACAGCAACAGTGGAAGCTCTTTCTGCCCTCATTTCTTCAGGCAATCCTCTTTTTAAGAATGGTGCATTGTGGACACCTCACCGCCCTGTTCGTCCTGAAAAATCCGAAGGTGGTATTCCATTTCAACTCGAAACCCCTTTTGAAGCTGCAGGAGATCAACCTCAAGCAATTAAAACTCTCGTTGAGGGAATTGAAAATGATGAACGTACGCAAGTGCTTCTGGGGGTTACTGGATCAGGAAAAACCTATACAATGGCTAAAATCATTGAAAAGACACAGCGTCCAGCGCTCATTTTAGCACCCAATAAAACTTTGGCTGCACAGCTTTACGGAGAATTTAAAAGTTTTTTCCCCCATAATTCTGTTGAATATTTTGTTTCTTATTATGACTATTATCAGCCAGAAGCCTATGTTGCACGCTCTGACACTTATATTGAAAAAGAAGCCTCCATTAATGAGCAAATAGACCGTATGCGCCATGCTGCAACACGCGCTGTGCTCGAACGTGATGATGTCATTATTGTTGCATCTGTGTCCTGTATCTACGGAATTGGCTCGGTAGAAACCTATACTGCCATGACCTTGCAAATAAAAAAAGGAGACAAACTCAATCAACGCAAATTATTAGCTGATTTAGTTTCTCAACATTATTATCGACAAGATATTAACTTCATTCGTGGTTCTTTTCGAGTCCGAGGAGATACAATCGAAATTTTCCCTGCCCATCTTGAAGATCGTGCTTGGCGTATTTCACTCTTTGGCGATGAAGTAGAAACAATCACTGAATTTGATCCTCTCACAGGACAAAAAACAGACGAGCTTGGATCGATTAAAATTTATGCCAACTCACACTATGTCACACCACGCCCAACGTTAAACCAAGCAATGAAGTCTATCAAAATGGAACTGGCTCAACGCCTTGATGAATTGAACGCAGCAGGACGGCTTTTAGAAGCACAACGTTTAGAACAGCGTACAATTTTTGATTTGGAAATGTTGGAAACAACCGGATCATGTGCCGGAATTGAAAATTATTCACGCTATTTAACTGGACGACAACCCGGTGAACCACCCCCAACCTTATTCGAATATATTCCAAACAATGCTCTTGTTTTTATCGATGAAAGCCATGTAACCATTCCACAAATTGATGGTATGTACCGAGGTGACTTTCGACGCAAAGCAACTTTAGCAGAATATGGATTTCGTTTGCCTTCTTGTATGGACAACCGTCCTTTACGCTTTGAAGAATGGGATGCCATGCGCCCACAAACGATTGCTGTCTCTGCAACACCTGGACGCTGGGAAATAGAACAATCTCATGGAATTTTTGCTGAACAAATTATCCGCCCCACAGGACTCGTTGATCCACAGACAGAAGTACGCCCAGCCTCCAGCCAAGTTGATGATGTTGTGAATGAAATTCACAAAACAATTCAAAAAGGCTACCGTACATTAGTCACTGTCTTAACAAAGCGTATGGCTGAAGATTTGACAGAATATCTCCATGAACAAGCTATTCGGGTGCGCTATATGCATTCCGACATTGATACATTAGAACGTATTGAAATTCTCCGTGATTTACGGCTTGGCACCTTTGATGTTCTCATCGGAATCAATCTCCTCCGAGAAGGTTTGGATATTCCAGAATGTGGTTTTGTTGCTATTTTAGATGCCGATAAAGAGGGTTTTTTGCGCTCCGAAACCTCACTTATCCAAACAATCGGACGCGCTGCGCGTAACGTGGATGGTCGCGTTATTCTCTATGCCGATACAATGACTGGCTCTATAGAGCGAGCTTTACAAGAAACACAACGACGTCGGCAAAAACAGATAGCCTACAATGAAGAACATCATATCATACCAACAAGTATCAAAAAAAATATCGATGATATTCTCAATTCAGGAGAAAAAAGCCACCATACTCCTACCAATATTCCTGATTTTATCATGCAAAACAATATGAGTGGAAAAAATTTAGCAATCCATATTCAAAATCTTGAAAAAGCAATGCGTGAAGCAGCAGATGATCTAAACTTTGAAGAAGCAGCACGATTGCGTGATGAAATCAAACAGCTACAGAAAATAGAACTAGAAATAGCAGATGCTCCGTTAAAACATCACAGCGAATAGCCCATCCATAACTCATGATACAATCAAATATTTTTGCCAAACCAAATATTGCTCAAACAGACCCAATCATAGACACCAAAGTCTTGAAGAATAAAAATATCAAAAAAACGCACAAAAATACTCTTAAATAAAACAAAAAAAAATTTACTCAATCAATAACCTCAAACTCTCATAATGTTCAAAATCAATCTTAGCCCTTCTAAATCTGATAAAAGGGCCAGTAAATACCGTCATTTCATAAAATAAGTACCTGCATGCTCCAATTTCACAAAAAACAACGTAAAAAAGGTAACTAAAAGCAATGTAAAAAAGAAATTACACAAGAAAATACTTCTTATATAGTCATTTCACAGAATTCGTCTCATTCGAATATCTATTCACACACGGTTTAACAGTACTCACAGTTTGAATGGCGCCCATAGAGAGCTCATTTTCGAAAGCAATACAAATAAACAAAAGCTTTTATGACATAATCTAACTTTAGACACCCAAAAACCATCTCTCAAAAATAAAGAAAAATTTCCTTTTTAGGTAGAAGAAAGTTTTGAGAAACCTTATCAACAATAATCTTCTATAATCCCACGAACACTTCTGGATTAATATCTTTTTGATACGAGCTTGTATCATAAACACCACTCTCATTGATTGAAAAAATGTAAGAGATAATATTATTCATTTTAAAATAGAAATAAAAAGTAAATTCCAAACAGATATCTTTCTTCATGTTTGCCAGAACTAACCACATCGCCAACGAGAACTAAAGAAACAATCTATTTGGAGTAAATGCGGATAAAACTACCTAAAAAAAGCTTCAATATTGTATTTTATCAAACGTGTATTCAAACAAGTATAAATAAAGTCAGCATACCATTTGAAAAATGCTAACCGTAATACACGCTACTCAATCAATACAAGAGATAACAATTGAAAGCATTTTATCTAAATTAATAATGCTACGCCACCTCATTATACGAATGAACACAGATTGCAAGACATTCACTCTCTCAAAATCAATAATTTTTAAAAAAGCTAAGAATAAAAATTAAAAGATACTATAGAATCATGAAGCATATAATGCTTTACTTCTATAATAACTTATTGGTACAATAACTTATTGGTTCGACATATTTTTTCTAAAATATCGAAAATTCATTTAAAATAAGCAAAAACATTTCATCTCTAAAGCAGATCACATAAAGAATATATTTTCCTATAGTATCAGAAATAACCTGCATAAGATAATGCATAGCTCAATGTAAAAAGTTAAGAAACAAGACAAATATTTTAATGAATTATACCAAGTAAATAAAATTTTACTACAATTCCGTAAATCTGTTATAATTTAATCATATATTTATTTTTCATACTTTTACAATTTATATTGTAAATCTTGTGAAATAAAGAAATATTAAAAATATTATATTCTATCAAATTGAATGATTATAGCATAGATAATAACTAGCTTATAAATGAAACTCAAATAAACACATTTTTAAAAACATACTCTTATATTGTGAATATTGCGACTTTATTCTATGATTTTGTATATATTCAAATACAGAACTTTTTATTCGTTTTGTCAAAATAAGAACAAAAATCATTCAGATTGTGTTCAGTTTCATGCGTGTAAAATGGGAACAATACAAATTTACTAAGGAGTGCAGCTATGAAAAAGTTTACCAAATTAGCGGTATTATCCGCAATATCGATAGAAACTGTTTTGACGCCATTAAGTACAGCATTTGCAGATACAATGTTCATTTCTGATGAGATTACGAAGAAAATAGCAGGAATGAGAAAGAAAATGGAATCTCAGTTTCCTTCTCATCATTCTAACATCCGTTCTGATAGTTATAGTACCCATTCTATTCTGAGTAAGCATCACCCTTATTATTCTGATGGTAATCACAACCGTGGTCATGTTCATCATCAAAGGCGGGAACATCATCACCATCATGTGGAGCATAAAGTACATCGTTATGTACAAGAGCACCGTGAAACTCGTAATAACTCTGGAGATACTTTAGCCGCAGGCATTTTAGGTCTTGCAGCAGCTGCAATTCTTGTCAATGTCTTTAAAAAACGAGAACAACCACAAGTTGTCTATCAACAAATACCCAAAGATCAAGTTATTTATGAAGTTCAGTCAACAACAACATATCAACAACTTCAGAAACCATGGACTCATGGCTGGCTTCAATATTGCAAAAAAAGATACCGTTCATTTAACCCTCAAACGGGTACTTTTCGAGGTTATGACGGTTTAGACCATTTTTGTTATGCTCCAGTAAAATAACTTTCATAACACTTCATTAAAGAAGCTTTAAGAACCCGAAAAAAACACTTTCAAAAAGTGTTTTTTTCGGTTATATGTTGAGGTCCTGAAGAAAAGGATTCCACTGGCGTTCATAACCTAAGTGGCTTCCTGGACCATGCCCACAAATGAAACGGACATCATCACCTAAAGGCAAAACTTTTTCTCGAAGTGATTTCATCAATTCCTCATGAGAACAGAAAGGAAAATCTGTGCGTCCAATAGAACCACGAAAGAGTACATCACCCAATAGAGCAAAACGTTGTTTTTCATTGAAGTAAATAACATGACCAGGAGAATGCCCCGGTGTATGAAAAACATTAAACACATGTCCAGCAAAATGAACGCTATCGCCATCTTCTAACCATTGATCAGGCACACAAATGCGTACATCAGTGATGCCATAGCGTTCCGCGCTTTCTCTCACAACATCCATCACAGGTTTATCATCGCAATGTGAACCGATGATTTTAACATCAAGAGCTTCTTTAGCTTGCATTGCCGCTCCCACATGATCAAAATGACCATGCGTGATCCAAATGGCTTTAACGGTAACGCCCATCTTTTGGATCACTTCTTGAATGCGAAACCAATCACCACCAGGATCAACTAATACTCCTTCTTTTTGTTCAGAATCAAAAAGCAATGTACAATTTTGTTGAAGAGAGGTAACCGGAATAATATGTGCACTAAAACGACTCATGATATCCTTTTCAAAAATAAATTAAGCTTATTCAAAAAATTCTTCTTTATGAAGTAAAATAGCCTGCTCGACAGCTTTATGCAACTTATGTAAACTTAAAGTGTTGTAGAAGCTAAATTTTGTCAAGGTTTTAAAGAATGACCGATCATGTTCAAGTTTTGGATGACGATGCACATCACCTTCTTGTTATTGACGATGATACCCGTATTCGCAATCTTTTATTTCAATTTCTCATTAAAAATGGGTTTCGTGTTTCAGTCTCAGCCAATGCCGATGAAGCAAGACGGCAACTTGCAAGCTTAGATTTTGACCTTCTCATAGTAGATGTCATGATGCCCAGAGAAAATGGCATTTCATTCACTCACTCACTTCGTCAAACCAAGAATGTTCCCATTCTCATGCTCACAGCTTTATCCGAAACAGACGACCGCATCCATGGTTTAGAAGCAGGTGCAGATGACTATCTTTCTAAGCCATTTGATCCTCGTGAACTTCTTCTTCGCATCAACGCTATTTTACGACGGGGATCTCCAATCAATCAACCTAAAATCGAGCAGATAGTCTTTGGACCTTATATATTCTCCCTTGCACGGCGCGAGCTCAAAAAAGGAGGAGAAGTTATTAAGTTAACAGATAACGAGCAAAAAATGATGATTATTTTTGCTGAAAATGCAGGCGATATCATTCCACGCCATAAATTTACAATGGATGATAAAAATATTGGTGAACGTACCATAGATGTACAGATTAACCGACTTCGTCGTAAGATAGAAAAAGATCCAGCACTCCCTATATGGCTCCAAACCGTACGAGGAATAGGTTATAAACTCTCAATTGAATAGGCATGACAATGGTCGAACCCTCAAAAAAATTTATCCGATGGTTGACGAAGAAAATGCCTAAGCGGCTTTATGCCCGTTCTTTGATCATCATTATTGCTCCTATGGTCCTCTTGCAAACAGTCATTGCTTACGTCTTTATGGAGCGCCATTGGCAAATGGTGACCGAGCGTCTTTCAACCGCTGTTGTCCATGATATTTCAGCCATTATTGATATTATTGAAACATACCCACAACAAGATAACTATGACGACATCAAACGTATTGCACAACAACGTATGGGATTAAATATTTCTATCCTTCCCCCTGCCCCCCTCCCACCTCCAAGTCCTAAACCATTTTTTGCAATTCTTGATTATTTTCTAAGTGAAGAAATCACACGTCAAATTAACCGCCCCTTCTGGATTGATACCGTGGGTGATTCTGATCTTGTTGAAATTCGCATCCATCTTGGTCATAACATTTTACGCGTCTTTGCACTGCGCAGCCAAGCCTATGCTTCCAATACCACTATTTTTCTAAGCTGGATGGTAGGAACCGCTCTTGTTTTATTGCTGATAGCAATTTACTTCTTGCGCAATCAAATCAAACCAATCCAACAATTGGCTGAAGCAGCAGAAAGTTTTGGATGCGGACGTCCCCTACCAAAAGGATTTCAACCACAAGGAGCTGATGAAGTTCGTCGTGCTGGCATTGCTTTTTTACGTATGCGTGAACGTATTGAACGCCAAATCGAACAACGCACTATGATGCTCTCAGGCGTAAGCCATGATTTAAGAACCATTCTTACACGTTTTAAACTTCAGCTAGCATTAGCAAATACTGACTTTGATATTAAACCGCTTGAGCAGGATGTAAGCGACATGCAAAATATGTTAGAAGATTATCTTGCTTTTGCCCGTGGCGAAGGGAGTGAAAGTGTTAAAACCTTTGATTTAAACGCCCTTATGCAAAAATTTGCTGCTGACGCTCATCTTCATAAACGTCAATTCTCTTATACCATTGAAGGCTCTACAGAAATACAAGCACGACCTCAAGCCTTCACTCGTTTGGTCAGTAATCTTGTATCAAATGCATTTTATTACGCCAACACTGTCAGACTAACAGCCATATCTCAACAAGAATCCTTCATCATAACAATCGATGATGATGGACCCGGAATCCATAAAAACATGCGTACGGAAGTTTTCAAGCCATTCTTTAGACTCGATAAAGCGCGCAATCAAGATGCAAGCGGAACAGGACTTGGACTTTCTATCGCCCAAGATATAGCGCGTAGCCACGGAGGCAATATTCAATTAGATGATAGTCCTCTAGGAGGTTTGCGTGCTATTATTGATATCCCTCTATGAGAAAATATTTACACATCATCTATAAAAAACATTCAATGAACGAGACGATTTAGGCATTTCCCACAGTTTCAAACAAAGTATATTGGAGAGCCTTGCTAGCGCTTTCCCCACAACAAGCAACCATCTGAAATGCAACATAATGGCTTTCACAAACTCTAAGCGCGTGTATCAACAATGTCTCAACCTGTATATGAGATGGATGTACTCCCCCTGCTAGAAGAAGCCCCTGACGATAAATAACTGAATTATTTCTTTGCCAATAATCAAAATGTCCTAGCAACAATTTTTCATTAATTGCCAGCAATAAACGATGCACTTCCGCTGTACGACCATTTTCAATAGAAAGATCAAAAGCACAAGCTAAATGAAGAGCCTCATGCTCTTCCATCCATGAGAAAGCAAGACGATAATTTGTCCGTTTTCCTTCTACACAAACACTAATTTCATCTTGCGCATCCCGCTCAAATGACCAATCATATTTGCAGGCAATCTGTTCGATAAAGTCAACAGGATGCTCTTCTCTCATCGTGGCGCAATATGCAAGCCTCATCATTAACCCTCAAATAACATGAATAAAGTTATCAATAGAATATAAACTGCCCCAACCGTAACAATATACTTTGCTACAATCAAAGACTTTACACCAAACAAATACGCATTAAGAACATGGACAGTACACAACACTAAGAAGTCAATAACGCTTCCCACAGAAGCTTGATAACAATAAAACGAATCATCAAGCTCTTTCAGTGTATTGATACAATTTCATAGTACTAGTCCCCCTAATTCAAAAAAAGCATTTTTTATAAAAAACAAACCGAAAAAAATAAAAAATCTACTCTAATAGATTCAGGATTAAGCATTTTTCAGTTTTATGCATCATACTGAAAAATTGGGGATATTTTTTCTAAGACCATATTTTTTATAAAAATTATTTTCCTTTTTTTTGTATTTGCATTTTTTCTAAATCATCAAGACGTTTTTTCAAATCAGCATTATCAGCATGAATTTTCAGTAGCATATCTTTAAAAGTCTCAAATTCTTCGCGTGAAACAAGATCAAGTTTATTGGCTATCTTTTCAGCCTGCAAACGAAAAACTGTTCCAGCTTCACGTCGTATACCTTGTGCAACATCGGCGGCATCTGTTGCTAATTTTGCCAATTCATCAAGAATACGGTTTGATCCATTACGCATAACATTTTCCTTAAATTTTTTAATTATTGATCCACACATTATAACGCATTTCCATAACATTTGGATACTGTATTTGTTCCTTTTACCCTATAGATTTTACCTAACCATACAAACTTTATTTTAACACTTTTTTTACCATAAAAATTTTAGCGCCCAAATTTTAGTGGCAACCTACAACTTTCTTAGCTTGACCATTGTGCATTCATCTGTCATTCCTGACTATCATGTAACCTCAACATAAAATGCTTAGCTCATGAACAATCTTTCTTGCCCAGCCATTGCTTTTCCATCTTTTCTCGATCCTGTAATTTTCCATTTAGGCCCTATATCCCTTCATTGGTATGGACTCGGTTACGTCGTAGGTATTCTCTTCGCTTGGTGGTATGCACAAAGATTGTTAACAAAACAATCTCTATGGTGTGCCAACCATTCCCCTGTGGATAAAGAAAAGATAGGCGATTTTGTTGCTTGGTCTACCCTCAGTATTGTTGTTGGTGGTCGTTTAGGACAAGTGCTTGTATGGGATCCCGCTTATTATTTTAGACACCCAAGCAGCATCATAGCGGTATGGGATGGAGGAATGTCCTTTCATGGTGGTCTCATCGGCATCATCATTGCAATGATCTGGTTTGCTCGTAAAAATAATATACCCATACGCACACTATTTGATATCATTGCTGCAGGTGCTCCAATCGGTATAGGCATTGTACGCATATGCAATTTCGTTAACCAAGAACTATGGGGAAATGTTACCACACAACCTTGGGCTGTTTGCTTTCTCCTCGATCCTTATTATCTACCGCGCCATCCAAGCCAACTTTATGAAGCATTCATGGAAGGATTTTTCCTCTTTGCCATCTTATCCATACTTATTTTTACTTTCAAAGCATTAAAACGCCCTGGCACCGTAGCTGGAACATTTATTATAGGCTATGCAATAGCACGCAGCATTTCAGAGATTTACCGTGCTCCTCAAGAAGATCCAGAATGGTTTTCTAACCTTTTTCATGCTACTGGATTTACCTATGGCATGGCTCTATCTCTTCCTATGTTTCTTTTAGGTATTTATCTTCTTCTTCCATCTTTCAAACATAAATCGACCTCAAATGGCTCTCCTCAAAGAAAAAATTAAAGGAATAATTGCGCTTAATGGGCCAATGACTGTCAGTCAATATATGAAATTGGCACTCACAGATCCCCAATTTGGCTATTATCACACACAAACGCCTTTTGGACGCACTGGTGATTTCATAACAGCACCTGAAATAAGCCAATTATTTGGAGAGATGATTGGCATTTGGACTCTCGCCAACTGGAAAGCTCATGGTTGTCCTCATCCTTTCATTCTTGCTGAAATAGGTCCAGGACGTGGAACCCTAATAAATGATATTTTACGTACCATTCAAAAATTATGTACAACGGCATTTAACGCTGCTGAAATTTTTCTCATTGAAATAAGCAAAAATCTTGCAGAAGAACAAAAAAAGCATCTTACCTCTTATCAAAAACAGATCCATATCATTGAAAGTTTTGATCAGATCCCCTCAAGACCACTCTTCTTGATAGCCAATGAATTTCTCGATACCCTCCCTATCAACCAGTATATTAAAATCAATGGAGAATGGAAAGAACGCTGCATTACAATCAATCAAAGTGGAGACTTCGTTTTTACTGCTTCTCCACATAAACTTCCCTCTTCTTGTTTACAATCCTACTGTTCTGAAATTCCTGATGGAACGATTTTTGAACATGCGCCCTTACGACATCAATTCATACAACAAATCAGCAACCATTTAATGCAAGTAAAAGGTTCTGCATTAATGATTGATTATGGCTCTTCTGAACTTGCATTTGGCGATACACTGCAAGCACTCTCAAAACACAAGTTTCGTGATATTTTTGATGCTCCAGGTGAACATGATTTAACATCACATGTTGGTTTTTTCTTTTTAAAAAAAATTGCCCTTGAACAAGGCTGTTTTGTTGAAATCCTAGAACAAGGAGATTTTCTTATAAAAATGGGAATTCTGGAGCGCGCAGGACAACTTGGAGCCAATAAAAGTGCAACACTACAAGAAAAAATCTGCCACGATATCGAACGACTAGCCGGTCCAAATCAAATGGGCAAATTATTTAAAGTCTTGCATATAAGTGATAAAAATATACCATTATCTCCTAATTTTGATGCCCTATAGATAACGTCTATTGACAAATATAAACCTCTCCACACATTATTTTCGTGGTGCAAATGTAAGGAATTTCTATGAAGACTGATCCTATCCTTGCAAAAGATCTTTTTTCTTTACACAAACATGGAATAAAACATGGTTTTTTTACACGTCAAAGTGGTGTTTCAAAAAATTTTTATCAAAGCCTTAATGTAGGAAAAAGTTCAAACGACCAACCAACATATATTGCACAAAATCGCATTTTAATGACCAATTATTTTGGTGTTGGTGTACAAAATTTAGTCACTGTTAATCAAACACACTCTTGTGAAGTTATCACAGTTCATCAATCTTTTTCCGAAGAACCACCTAAAGTAGATGCTCTCGTTACAACCCAAAAAGAACTGGTCATTGGTATTCTTACAGCAGATTGTGGGCCTATTTTATTTGCCGATGCACAAGCAGGTGTTATCGCTGCAGCACATGCTGGCTGGCGAGGAAGTCTCAATGGAATTATAGAAAAAACAATTTCTGTTATGGAAGAACAAGGTGCAAAACGGCACACAATAACAGCAGTTCTTGGTCCCTGTATTGGTCCTTGCCATTACGAAGTAACAAGCGAATTTTACAACCAATTCATGGATTCCCATAAAAAATTTCAAAAATATTTTTTAAAAACAGATAAAATAAATCATTTTCACTTTAATTTATGGGCATTCATTATGGATAAATTAAAAGAAGCAGGTGTCCATGCTTCTTGTGTAGAACTTTGCACCTACCAAAATGAACAGCGCTTTTTTTCCTACCGGCGTTCTATACACCGTAGTGAACCTGATGATGGACGGCAAATTTCTGCCATTATGCTGAAATAGCGAAAAATATTTTTTTTACCCTATATGAATTTTTTGTTTTTTCATCTTACGATAGAAAACAAAGTAAACTCCTGTAATATGAGTTTTATTCACGTATTTCATACATAAAACATCAAATGATTATTTAAGCTGTTTTTTATTAAGTTAAGTATAACTTTAATCAATATAGTTAAAAAGCTCTGCTTTAAAAACAATAAAATTTTGGAAAAAGAAAAAACAAAACGCATCCCTCTTTAACAATGAGTCATAAAATTGTAAGGCTTTCGTAATTGTTGCCTTGCAATCTGGTAATAAGAAGTTAAAAATCGTACCATACTCTACCATAACTATTCAGAGGTTCTGCTATGAAGCTTTTCTGCGGCAATTCTAATCCATGCCTTGCTGAGGATGTTGCCAATTATTTAAGTATTACTTTAGGCAAAGCAACCGTAAAGCGTTTTGCTGATCAAGAAATTTTCGTAGAATTACATGAAAATGTACGCGGACAAGATGTATTTGTTTTGCAATCGACATCTTATCCTGCAAATGATCACTTAATGGAATTGCTCATCATGATTGATGCGCTTCGCCGTTCTTCAGCACGCCGTATCACAGCCGTTATACCCTATTTTGGCTATGCTCGCCAAGATCGTAAACCTGGACCGCGTACCCCTATTTCTGCAAAACTTGTTGCCAACCTGATTACTGAAGCAGGAGCACATCGTGTTTTGACGTTAGATCTTCATGCCGGACAAATTCAGGGTTTTTTTGATATTCCAGCGGATAATCTCTATGCTGTTCCAGTGATTGCTCGAGATGTCAAGATGCATTATTCTCTTGAAAATGTTATTGTTGTTTCACCTGATGTTGGTGGTGTGGTGCGTGCGCGTGCTCTCGCCAAGCGCCTAAACAGTTTGCTAGCTATTGTTGATAAACGTCGTGAACAACCCGGTGAATCAGAAGTTATGAATATCATTGGCGATGTATCTGGAAAAGATTGTCTTTTGCTCGATGATATTGTTGATTCAGGTGGAACACTCTGCAATGCAGCAAGTGCACTCCTCAAGAATGGTGCCAATAGTGTCACAGCTTACATCACACACGGTGTTCTTTCTGGAAATGCTATCGAACGCATTACAAATTCAGAGATGAAAGAATTGGTGATTACGGATTCAATTATGCCAACACAAGAAATTGAAAAAGCACATAATATTCGTGTTTTACCAATTGCCGACCTCATTGGAGAAGCCATTGCAAGAACAGCAGCAGAACAATCTGTTTCAAGCTTGTTTGGTTAGATTTCTCCTTTTGGGTCTCCTGGTGCTGTTTCTATAGAAAGATCAGGAAAAGCGACAATACGCTGACCACTGAAATGTGCGTGTATAACAACGAGTCCACGTTCTTCAAAGTAGGTTAAAAGCCGACGTGCCCGACTTAAAGAATGGGTTCCATAAAGACGTGCCAAAGATGCATCTGATGGGCATGGGCTCCCGCTCAAAGCGGCCTGTGCTACATTTAAGAAAACACCTTGAACATCATCTTCCAAACTTTCTGATAGACGCAAAATGCGTTTCCAATTTTCACTTTCAGCGATTTCTTTATCAACACAAGCCTGAGCAATAGCCAATTTACGCCGAAATTGTGAGAGATTTAAAAGATTTCCTGACAAACCATGGATACGACAACGAACTAAAAAATCTTGATAAAGCACCGCTGTTGAACGATAAAAAGCCTCAGGATCATCAAGAATTTCCCGAATAATATGCTCTACCTGACTATCACGCTCCACCACAGAGAGTTCAGAGAATAAGCTTGGTACTTCTTCTAACAATTCTTGTTTTTTATGTACAGCCTCTTCTAACCTCTCATGAATTGATTTTTCTTTCACTAGCTCTCGTGCTGGCTCTCGCGATTGTTTAAATGGAGTTAAAACTTCCTCTGGCGAAGCAGTAAAAACGAGCTCTTTTGCATCAACTCGTTCAGTAGGGAGTGGCATTAATTTTGGACTAGAAGAACGCGCCAATGTTTCAACAGAACCAATAATAATAGGCAAAGGACGTCGTGATAAAGCAGGACCTAAAGCTATAAAATGCCCCCGCTCAAGATCCCTAAACATTTCTGCTTGACGACGCTCCATTCCCAAAAGATCAGCAGCACGCACCATATCAATATCTAAGAAAGTTCGTCCTATTAAAAAATTTGACGCTTCAGCAGCTACGTTTTTGGCAAGCTTAGCCAAACGCTGTGTAGCAATAACACCGGCAAGACCACGTTTACGCCCCCGACACATAAGATTGGTCATAGCACTAAGAGAAATCTTACGTGCTTCATCAGATACTTCTCCCGCAGCAGTTGGAGCAAACAATTGGGCTTCATCAACCACAACAAGCATGGGATACCAGTGATCACGTTCTACATCAAACAGTGCGCCAAGAAAAGCACCCACAGCACGCATCTGTTGTTCAGTATCCAAGCCTTCAAGATTAAATACAACCGAAACCCGATGTTGGCGAATCCTATGGGCAATACGTGTCAATTCTAGTTCGCTGCGTTGAGCCTCAACAACAACATGACCAAATTTATCTGCCAACGTGATAAAATCGCCCTCTGGATCAATTACACAATGTTGTACCCAAGAAGCACTTTGTTCAAGAAGTCTTCGAAGAAGATGTGATTTTCCTGAACCAGAATTTCCTTGCACAAGAAGACGTGTCGCCAATAATTCCTCAAGATCAACGAATGCTGGCATCGGCTGACGCAAAGAATTCCGTTCTGCCATCTCACCCAAGGCAACCTCAACCTTCATAACATCTCCAGTATTTGCTTTTGAATTATCAGCTCTATCTTTACCAAACAAACTATACTTGTAACATTTTCTCTTTCTTAACGGTAGAAATCATCGATTTTTCCCACAACTCTTGCATCTGTGAATGGTTTGAATTATAAAACGAACTTCTGCGTAGACACCCTTGGAGGCAACGCAGAATGGAGCGATCGCTGCTTAGGCAACGCATATCTTCATATTCATACAAAAACTGTTGTTGGTTTTTGGTGGATCTCCAATCATGTAAAAGGACTTAAATTATGAGCAAAAGCTATACTCTTAAGGCCGAAATACGCGAGCGGGTTGGTAAGGGGTCCTCCCGTGAACTTCGCCGTAACGGTCTTATTCCAGCTGTCATTTATGGTGATAAAAAACCACCTTTGGCAATCGCAGTTCCCTATAAAGACATTTTCTACAAAATTCATGCTGGTGGCTTTCGTACCACCGTTGCAACTATTGCAATTGGCAAACAAAAAATTATGGTTCTGCCGAAAGATTACCAATTGAATCCCGTGCGTGATTTTCCCTTACACGTAGATTTCCTACGTATTTCAGAAAAATCCGTTGTGGAAGTGAATATTCCTGTACACTTCCTCAATGAAGATACAGCTCCCGGACTTAAAAAGGGAGGTGTCCTTAATATTGTTCGTCACGAAATTGAATGTACTGCTCCAGCCAATGCTATCCCTGAAGCCATTGAGATTGATCTCTCTAGCTATTCCATTGGTGATTCTATTCATATTTCAGCAGTGCAACTGCCAAAGGATGTTACTCCGGTCATCCAAGATAGAGACTTTACTATCGCAACCATTGCTGCTCCTGTAGGCATGGATGTCAGTGATGAAAATCACGAACAAGAGAATGACAAAAACAACGAAACAAATTAATAAATTTTACTAGGCGGGAAAAATTCCCGCCTTAACTTATGAGACATTTACTAATTTCTCACGTTTTTAAAGTAATTTCTTTTACTTTAATCAACCTCTCGCATTTTGACTGAAGGTGCACATGTGGCTTATTGCTGGTCTTGGCAATCCTGGTTCACAATACCAAAATAACCGTCATAACATCGGTTTTATGGCTATTGATGCCATTTACCAGTCTTTCTCTTTTTCTCCATGGTCGAAAAAATTTCAAGCCGAAATCGCTAATGGTCTCATAAATGGTGAAAAAACCTTTCTTATCAAACCTCAAACTTTCATGAATCTCTCCGGACAAGCCATCGGTGAAGCCTTGCGATTTTATAAATCAGATTTAAATCATTTGATTATTATTCATGATGAACTAGACTTAACACTAGGAAAAATACGTGTAAAAATCGGCGGAGGGAATAATGGACATAATGGTATAAAATCCATCGATGCCCATTGCGGTACTAATTACTACCGTATACGCTTAGGAATCGGACATCCTGGTTCTAAAGATCTTGTCCACCAACATGTTCTAGGAAATTTCACAAAATCCGATCAAGAATGGTTACCCCTTCTTTTAAAGACGCTTGCAAAAAACATGAATCTCCTCTTAAAAGGTGATAAATCTCTCTTTATCAATGAAATCTCACAAACAATGAAAAACATACAATAATAGTACTCTTCTCTAACACAAAACAATCAACACTGTTTTGTGCAATTTCTATGCATAGCTACTCTTTTTGAGAAGAAAAAGCATATACAGAAAATCAACGTAATTACATAAAGCTAACCAAGCTTATTCTTTTGGGAATTAATAAAATCCATTTGGACGAATAGTTGACTGCAGTGGATCATAACTCTCTGACTGTTGACTTAAAAATCTGGATGTATTCTCGTTGTTTTGTACCACCACGCGTGCACCAACGGAAACACGATTATAAAGATCAATAATATCTTGGTTAAGTAAACGAATACACCCACTTGAAATAGCATGACCAATTGACCAAGACTCATTTGAACCATGAATGCGGAAAAGCGTATCCTGCCCATTTTTGAAAAGATACAGTGCTCGTGCTCCTAGTGGATTATCAGGTCCTGGTGGCATTCCTTTTCCCAAATGACCATAACGTTCTGGTTCTCGAGCCATCATTGCTGTTGTAGGCACCCAACTTGGCCATCGGCGCTTGCGTTGTATAACTGCCTCACCTTCAAATGCTAGCCCTTCCTTACCAACTCCAATACCATAACGCAAAGCCTTTCCATTTTCACCAATAAGGTAAAGAAAACATTCCTGCGTATCTATAACCAATGTTCCAGGTGGATAAGAGGTATAATAAATCACTTCTTGACGCCAAAATTTTGGATCAATTGTCAAAAGATCAACAGCCGGTAATAAATAAGGCTCATTCGTTACAGGACCATATAATGCCTGTATTTCTTCTGGAATGCGTCGCACTTGTTGAGAAGAAATAAACGACAAATCTGACTGATACGTAGCACATCCAACCAAAGCCAAAGGTGCTGCGATTAAAAAAGCACGACGAGATAACACTCTTATATTTTCTCCAATTAATTCTTACGCAAACTTAATATATTATGAAAAACTTAGCATATTATTAACGTTAATTTGAAATTACCTTATGAGAAAGATAATGAAAAGTCTATTATCCCTCTCAAGGTAGACTTTTTTCTTCTCTGTAACAACAGGATGCTATAACTGTTCTTAAAATATGCTATAAAAATATAAAAAACGTTACCTTAATCAAAAACAATAGAAAAGAAGACAACTCATGGGTTTTAAATGCGGTATTGTGGGATTACCTAATGTTGGTAAATCAACCCTTTTTAATGCGTTAACAAAAACAGCCACGGCGCAAGCTGCTAATTATCCTTTTTGTACAATCGAACCCAATACTGGTGAAGTCGCTGTTCCAGATTTTCGGATGGGGAAAATTGCCTCTATCGCTGGTTCAAAAGAAATCATTCCCACACGCATCAGTTTTGTTGATATTGCTGGACTTGTACGTGGGGCTTCAAAAGGTGAAGGTTTAGGCAATAAATTTTTAGCCAATATCCGTGAGGTTGATGCCATTATTCACGTTTTACGCTGTTTTCAAGATGAAGACATTACCCATGTAGAGGGGCGTATTGATCCTGTTTCTGATGCCACAACTGTTGAAACGGAACTTATGCTTGCAGATCTTGAAAGCCTTGAGAGACGAATCATACAAATTCGTAAACGTGTAAGTGGAAAGGATAAAGAGGCTCTCACAATTCTTCCCATTATGGAAGCAGCATTAAATTTACTTCAGAAGGGAAATCCTGTCCGGTTATTACTCAAGGATATCTCTTCTGATGAACGCCGCACCCTTGATAGCCTGAATCTTTTAACTTCTAAACCTGTGCTTTATGTGTGCAATGTAAGCGAAAATGATGCCGCTCATGGAAACAACTTTACCCAATTGGTCGAAAAAATGGCAATAAAGCAAAATGCTCAAAGTATTATCATTTCTGCATCCATTGAAGCTGAAATCGCCCAACTTAATGAAGAAGAAGCCTCAGAGTATCTTCATGCCTTAGAACTCCTTGAACCAAGTCTAAACCGCCTCATTCGCGCTGGTTATTCTCTGCTTGATCTCATTACGTATTTCACCTGTGGTCCTAAAGAAACACGAGCATGGACAATCACACGTGGCACTAAAGCACCTCAAGCAGCTGGTGTTATACACTCAGACTTTGAACGTGGTTTTATCCGTGCCCAAACCATCAGCTATGATGATTATATTGCTCTAGGTGGAGAAAACGGTGCAAAAGAAGCAGGAAAAGCTCGTGATGAAGGCAAAGAGTATATTGTTCAAGACGGTGATATCATGTTGTTTAAACATAATACCTAATATCCACTTCATCTCGATATCTCATATCTTGTGCAATAATAGGTTTTTGTGATGAAATTATCACCAAGACTTCAAAAAATGTTCTTCATAAAAACAGCATCCTTATGCACAATGATTGCAATTATTTCAAAAATAAAAAAATAAAAAAGCAAATAGCATGTTTTTATAAAAATAATGTATCGCACATATTGAACGAAAGCAGCAAACTTGAACGAGAGCAGTAAACACTGTAAGCTTGTCTCATCTAGAACCATTTTTGTGATCAATCTCCTTTGTACTTATCACAAGGAGAATTAATGTATTGAATAAAAATTGCTTTTAAATAATAGCTTTTAACGTTTCAATGCAAAATCTATCACGACATTGACAGTTGAAAAATATAACGGTACCTCAGCATTTCACAAATGCCAAATAAATAGTACATAATAAATTTTACATTGTATTCTTATAAAGACTTTTACAATATTCCTTGAAAACACCATAATGAAATGGGCTTTGGAGCAACGAGAAACGTCTTTCTCAAACAAAAAAATATCTAAGATAAATACATGGTGTAAAACAAAAACATCATGTTGCTAAACGTGAATATCTCGCATGTGTGCTGTTTAAATATTATATATTTCTCAGCACAAATAAAACAGCATTTTAAAGTAAATTATGAAAAAATCTTCAAAGAATGCTTTCTACCAAAAACAACTGCTATCATTCATCATGACAACAGCTGTTTTATCCTAATAGAGGAAGGAAAAATTAGCGTGACCAACGCCCTTCATATTTAAATGTAGGAGCTTCCTTTAAGGAATTCTTTGTAGCATTCGTAATCAGCTTCCACTGACCATAATCATTTGTCATCTGAATTGTTTCTGGAGAAACAACCACATAGCTTTCTCCTATGCCAAGGAAACCACCAACAGCAACAACAAACCCTGCAATATTATTTTCACGCAGAATAATATCTTTTACTTCACCAATATTTTCATTTTCTATATTATATACATTTGCACCGATAAGACTTGAAGCAACAAAATCTGTTTCTAAAGGTGTAACATAACGCACAGACATCTCTGATCCTACCTGTACGATACCCGTTGCAGAAATCACCTCAGACATAGAAGGAATCTCGAAAGACTGAGCATAAGTACTAGAAACCATCAAAACTGACATAAGAGCAGTATATACGATTTTCTTCATTTTAAATCTCCATTTTTACTTTGCTTTTACTTGACAAAGTCTCAATGCATTATAACAAGATTTGTTCCCTATACTCTTTCAAGACCAGCGCCCTCATCTTTCTCTTTTTTAGTCTTTCATTTCCTTCTCAAACTCCTTTTCTAAACCACGCCAGATGCAAATTTTTAAAATATAAACAAGCCCTCCAAAAATGATTAAAAACAAGATAACACGAAAACCTGTTTTTTTACGAATCTCCATATGAGGATCAGCAGCCCACATTAAAAAAGCAGAAACATCGCGCGCATATTGCTCAACTGTTTCTGAAGCTTCATCATCATAGGAAACGATACCATTTCTCAAAGGAGGTGCCATAGCTAAAGTATTACTGGCAACAAAATAAGGGTTGTACCAATAACCATCAGCAATCTTTGTGTTCTCTGGCACCTTCTGATATCCCGTTAAAAGAGCTGTAATATAATCTGGACCAGCAGTATTATAATGAGTTAATACATCAAAAATAACAGCAGGAAACGGCAAAGATACGGCGCGCGCACGTGCCATCAATGACAAATCTGGAGGATAAACACCATTGAAAATAAATCTTGCTTCTTCTTCATTGGCGAAGGGAGAAGGAAAATAATTTGTTGAGACACCAGAGCGTTTAAAAAACTTTCCTTCTCGATTAGGACCATCGCTCACTTCATATTGCCTAGCAAATTCCTTAATTTGCTCCTGATTATAACCAAGAGCCTTTAAATCACGGAAAGCTATATACTTTAACCCATGGCAACTAGAACAAACCTGTCTATAAACCTTTAATCCACGCCGTAATTGCGCCTTATCATAAACCCCAAATGGACCTGAAAAACTCCATTCCTGTTTTTTAGGGGTACGTAAAGGAAAAGAAACAAACTCCTCCTTTTGATCAGAGATATTACCAGCAACACTCTGAAAAGGAAAGCTCATCACTACTATAATAATCAATCCAATAAAAGCATTCACCATAGTTTATTTTTTTTCTTTTTCATATCTTCAGTTATTGAAGAAGGAAGCAAATAACTCTTTTCAAAAATGGGTAAGATCGGCAAAACAATCAAAAAGAATGTAAAATAATAAACCGTAGCCAATCGCGTCCATAAGAGAATGCTATCACTTATTTCTTGTGATCCTAACCAACCAAGAAAAACAACATCGATAACGAATGCCCAAAAGAAAATTTTATAAAGAGGTCGATATCTTGCCGAACATATTTTAGAGCGATCTAACCATGGAACAAAAAACAAAACGAAAACCGAACTTGTTAATATAACAACACCCAAAAAAGTTGATGAAAGAGCACCAATATTAAAAGTTATGGCACGTAGCATTGCATAAAAAGGTAAAAAATACCACTCTGGAACCACACGAAGAGGTGACTTTAAAGGATCGGCAGCGCTATAATTTTCAGCCTGCCCCATATAATCTGGCATATAAAACAAAAACCAAGCAAAAAAAATCAGAAAAACAGTGATAGCAAAAATATCTTTGACAAACGCATAGGGTGCAAAAGGAACAGTTTCCTCATCTGATTGTATTGTAAGACCGGTTGGATTGCCTTGTCCAACATAGTGAATTGCAAGAATGTGAATCCCTACTAGAAAAAGTAAAATAAATGATAAAAAATAATGGAACACATAAAAACGGTTAAGTGTAGGCTGTCCTACGCTATAACCACCAAGAAGTGCCTCATGTAACCACCCCCCCACCAAAGGAATAGCTTTTAGAAGACCAGCAATCACTGAAGCCGCAGAAACGGACATCATCCCCCAAACCAGTACATAACCAAAAAACGCTATTGCCATCATGAGTATATAAATAAAAATGCCGGTAATCCAAACCACTTCACGCATATTTTTATAAGAACCATAATAAAGTCCGCGCGCTAAATGAATATAGGCAGCAATAAAAAAGAACGAAGAACCCACACAATGCCATGGGCGAAAGAGCCAACCAAACTGCCCCTCACGCCTAAAACGTTCCCCTGTTTCAAAAGCCAAGTGAACATCTGGCACATAATGGAGTGCTAATACAATGCCAGTTAAAAACTGTGATAAAAGCATAACGGTCAAAATACCGCCAAATGTATAAAAATAATTAAGATTACGTGGAACAGAAAAAACACCAAATGCATTGTGAAAAAAACGAGGGAAAGGCAAACGCTTATCAAGCCAACGGGCAAGAGAACTTTTAGGAATATAGGGACAAGATTTCACCATCGCCTTATCCTATTTTTAGCAAAGTATCAGAAAGGAACTGATAAGGTGGAATAGCTAAATTATAGTTAGCAGGACCTGAGCGCACTCTTCCAGCCGTATCGTAAACAGATCCATGACATGGGCACAACCACCCACCAAAACTGCCTGATTGTCCAAGTGTCACACAGCCTAGGTGTGTACAAAGATTAATGACAACAAGCCAATTTTCTCGCCCTTTTCCTGCCGAACGTGCAAAATCCGTTGCTTCTTCTTGACCTTCAAGATTGGGATTGCGTGCTTGACTATCTTTAAGAACACATAATTTCGTAGCGCGTGCTTCAAAAATTTCATTAGCAGTGCGGTTGCGAATAACGACAGGCTGTCCACGCCACTTAACTGTTATGGACATCCCCTCTTCAATACCTGAAAGGTCAACCTCAACGGAAGAAGATGCCAAAGTATCCTCATCAGGACGCAACTGCTGGATAAAAGGCCAAGCAACCATACCAGCCCCAACTGCTCCTGTAACACCGGTCAGCAAAAACAAAAAATCCCGTCTTTTCTGATCACTCATTATCTTAAGAGCCTATTTTCTAAAATATTTTTTCTATCATACCCTTCCTCATTGTACAATCCATGATCATTCAGTTCCCCAAACCCATAGAAAACATTTCAGAAAAGAATTTCCTGCCATCTATGTAATTTATTCTCTTCTTATCTCTTCTCACTAAACAAAATTTCAACAAACAATAGCACATCCCTTCTCCATGTTTCCTAACTTAAACATTTTTAAATTTCGTAAGAGAATACCGTCAAATCTATTATCTGTTATTTACCATGCCACCCATGGCAAAAAGCAAAAATATTTTCAAAATAAGCAATATAACAACAGTTTTCAGTCAATTTATGCCATATTAAAAATCTTCATCCATAGGAAATAATTTATACAGAAATTATCTCTATTCTAATATCCAAATTCCACCTATAATCGCTTCAACTCCTTATTAAAACCATGAAACTTGGCAAAAATAAACAATAAATCCATTTTATACCCAAACAACCTCACAAGCCACTTTATCAACATAACCAACTTCTCACACTGCTAAAAATCTAGTGTCTATCATGAAATTTCACGAGAAAAGTCATTCTGAACTTCCCTTGACGAGAAGCAATTCTCGTAATCATCTAAATCCGTATATAGAGAAACAAATTCGTATATAGAACGAATAGACCATGATCATCTTTTCCGCTTACCTCATAATAAGCCTTGGTCGGAATTTTTTCCATGAAATCTAGAGTGAATAACAGATAAATGCAAAAATTATATATTTTGCATTTATATTTTTTGAATAAGCCAAAGAGCTTCTTTACAAATATAAATAAAAAATCATACTACATGGAATATGACACTTCACATTGCTCTTTTTCAACCCGACATTGCTGGTAATACTGGAACAATTTTGCGTCTTAGCGCCTGTTTTGGTTTACATGTACACATCATTGAACCAGCCGGATTTAATCTATCAGACCGCAATCTTAAACGAGCGGGTATGGATTATCTCGAATATGCCTCACTAGAGAGACATGTTGATTGGCAACATTTTGTATCCACCATGAAACACTTCAACCGTCGTCTTTTGCTTTTGAGCACAAAAGCCAAAACATGTTATACGCAAATATGCTATCAAAAAAACGATGTCTTACTTTTTGGTCGTGAATCGGCAGGAGTTCCTGATTATGTTCATGAATCCATTGATTTTGCATTGAAAATTCCCATGCAACCACATGCACGTTCTTTAAATCTTGCAATGAGTGTGGCTATAACAACAGGAGAAGCGCTTCGCCAGATTGTTATGAGTGGAAAAACAAACACCTCATAAAAAATATTACCTCCCCTTAATGGATTAAGTATATCGATAAAATGGATTCAACATATGGATAAAAACACTCATTTTTGTACATAATCTACAGTTTGCAAAAAAAATATTCCTACCCTATTTTTACAGAGCATTGCAACATTCAGCTATACTTCTAGAATAGGCTTCAAGTCTCTTTTACGGACACAAAATATCAAGCTCTAGAGAGACAAATGAAGGTTGGACCACATAACACACCGCCGTGTTATTTCCACTCCTAATTTGCAAATAATAAGAGAACGGTTTTATTAAAGATAATAATCAAATTATCTTTGCAAAAATCAGTATTATAAATCAATTTTTTCTAATAATGCACTACGATCCATCGAAAATCCGCCTTCAATCCATATTTTTTCTAGCTCTTTGAGTTTTTTTCCCAACGAAACTCCTTTCGTCAAACCTTTCTGCACCAAATCCTTTCCATTAACAGGAAAAGTAGGAATCTGCCAATTTTGAGCAAGTTGATAAAATCTAATATAATTTTCTGCTTTTTGCGAAACCCCACTTTTCTCGAACGCATCAACATGTGATGCTGCTATAGAAAAAGATAATTGATCCAAAACCGGCTGTCGACCGTGAAAATAAATCAGTCTTTGCACAAAATTCTCTGAACAATTTTGGCTAATGGTTTCCAGCTCTGCCCATTCCTTTAACCGCCTTGCTTCCTTATTAGATAACCGCAAACGCTGTGCCATTTTATGAAGACGTGTAGGATCAGAAGGAAGAAGACTTTCCAGCCGCAACAACGGATCGATTTTCCAGCCGAGATCCTGTTCTGCTTTCACAAGTGCATGGATCGCATCAATCCCCCATTTTTCTGTTTCAGGAAAAATGCATGTTAAAATTCCACTTTGGCGCATCCATAAAAGAGCACGCGTTGGATCTAAAGCTGTGAGAAGTTTTTTCATCTCTCCCCAAACACGCTCAGATGAAAGTTTTTGCAAACCATGTTTTAAACAAACACATGCTTTTAACCCTTGCGCATCTGGTCGTCCCTCTCCATACCAAGCAAAAAAGCGAAAAAAACGCAAAATTCGCAAATAATCTTCGCAAATACGATTTTCTGCAATACCAATAAAGCGTACTGTTCGGCTGGCAATATCATCCAACCCACCCACATCATCATAAAGGCGACCAGAAGCATCACAATAAAGTGCATTAATGGTAAAATCCCGCCGTTCAGCATCTTTCTTCCAATCACGACCGAATGCCACTTTTGCATGACGACCATCCGTTTCAATATCAGAGCGAAGCGTTGTAACTTCATAAGAACATGACTGAGAAACTACCGTAACAGTACCAAATGCCACACCTGTAGGAATAGCTTTAAATCCTGCTTTTTCTACACGCGCTATAATTTGCTGAGGCAAACAAGTTGTAGCAATATCAATATCATGAAGAGGCTGCCCTAACAGCTGATTGCGCACAGCCCCACCCACAATACGAGCTTCTTCACCATCCAAAGACAAAACGTGAAGAAGTGTTTGTATATCACTCTGTTGTAACCACTCAACTTGTTTAAAATTTTGTCTTATACTCACTCTTTAACCTTTCAAAAATTTTGCTCTTTGTATTAAAATAGGTATCATCATGAAAATAATACTTCTCACGCCTCCTCCTTACAAAACAATCTGTTTATTCCAAATGAATTGCTTTGTATGTGTGCGAATATAAAAAAAACAACATATTACTCTTCTTTTCTTTTCATTTTCTGCTACAAATCATAAAATGTTCATTATCATGCAGAGAAAATTATCGATTTTGCTACAAACGCCTTAAGGAAAAAATATGAGTCAACCCGATACATCACCCAAATCTCTTAAAAAGGCCCATCTCAATCATGAAGCTCAAATAGTCATTGATGATATTGATACAGCCTACAAAGAATTAGATATTCTACAACAGGAAATTGACAAAGTTATTTTTGGGCAAAATCACGTGATTGAATATGCTTTAATAACTATTTTTGCTGGTGGACATGCCCTTCTTGTCGGGGCTCCAGGACTTGCTAAAACGCGTCTCGTTGCAACTTTGGGAACAGTATTAGGACTTGATGAAAAACGCATTCAATTTACTCCAGACTTAATGCCATCAGACATTATCGGTTCTGAAATTATGGATTCAGATAAGAATGGCAAACGTTCTTTTCGCTACGTTCAAGGCCCCATTTTTACCCAACTTCTCATGGCTGATGAAATCAATCGTGCCTCCCCTCGCACACAATCAGCTCTTTTACAAGCCATGCAAGAATATCATGTCACCGTTGCTGGTACTCACTATGATTTACCACAACCTTTTCATGTGCTTGCAACCCAAAATCCTCTCGAACAGGAAGGGACCTATCCACTTCCTGAAGCACAACTGGATCGCTTTTTGATGCAAATTGATATTGACTATCCCGATCTTACAACAGAACGGCGTATCATTTTAGAAACAACAAAAGAAAAAAAACAAAACGTAAAACCAATTTTATCAACCAAAAAACTGCAAAAAATTCAAAAAATCGTTCGTAAAATGCCGGTCTCTGAAAATGTTATAGAAGCTATTCTAAAGATCGTCCGTTCTGCCCGCCCTCATAAAGACAACACTCTTGCAAACAGTTATGTTTCTTGGGGACCTGGTCCGCGAGCATCGCAAGCACTTTCACTTTGTGTCCGCGCCCGTGCACTTTATCATGGACGTTTAGCGCCCTCCCTTGATGATGTTGAAGCATTAGCTTACCCTGTATTACAACACCGCATGGCGCTCAATTTTTCTGCACGTACTGAGGATATAACCGTAAAAGATATTATCAATAATCTTGTGAAAGACGCTCTTTAGAAATGACCATTGGCAAAAAAATTTCAACAAATTCCCCAATGTCACTTGCAGCTAAACTGCATAAAGATACGGTGAAAATGCCGAATTTTCTTCTGCAAGCGCGTCGGATTGCCAATACAGTAATCACTGGACAACATAGACAGCGTAAACAGGGGAGCGGAGAAAATTTTTGGCAGTTTCGTCCTTATGTTGAAGGAGAGTCCATCACACGCATTGATTGGCGTCGTTCAGCACGTGATGAACATACTTATCTGCGCGAACATGAATGGCAAATGACACAAACGGTTTGGCTATGGACTGACCAAAGTGCATCTATGCATTACTGTTCACGTTTTTCTCCAATCTCTAAGGGTGATCATGCCATCATTCTTACTCTTGCATTGGCATTACTGCTTGCACGAAACAGCGAACATATCGCTATCCCTAACCTCATGCCCCCCACAATGGCATCCAATGTTATAGAACGCATAGCGCTTGCTTTGACTAAACACCAAAATGAAAATCCATTTCCAGATTTTTCAACGATTACGCGCTTTTCACAAGCCATTATTATCAGTGACTTTCTCGATCATCCCGAAAAAATCATTCAACATTTAACTCTTTTATCTACAAAAAAAGTCACTGCTCATTTAATTGAAATTGCTGATCCAGCAGAAGAAAATTTTCCCTACACAGGGCGTACAGAATTTTTTGATCCTGAAACAAAAGAAAAACATATTTTCGGAAAAGCAGAGACTCTTCGTGAGCGCTATTGCAAGCTGTATCAAGCAAGACGACAAGAATTAGCCAACTTTTGCGCACGCCAAGGATGGACCTATCACGTGAGCATAACAAACAAACCCTTCACAGAAACCATTTTGCATCTTGCAAACAAAATGGAAAACTCTCCATCTCATGTTAGGAGGTTGCTGTGAGTTTTGCCTCTCCCTTGCTATTACTAGGACTGTTATCTCTACCAATTATTTGGTGGTTATTGCGCATAACACCTCCATCTCCGCGTAAAGAACTCTTTCCTCCTTTGCGCTTTCTGCCAAAACCAACCAATCAACAAGAAACTGCAAAGCATACACCTTGGTGGTTATTGCTGTTACGGTTAACTATGGCAGCGCTAATTATTATCGCTTTGGCGCGCCCTATTTGGAATCAAAAACCAATTATACTTTCCGGATCTCAACCCCTTGTACTCATGATCGATAATGGATGGGCATCTGCGAAAGAATGGAAAAAACGTGTTTTGGTTGCCCAAACCCTCCTTGCACAAGCAGAAAAATATCAGAAAGATGTTTATTTTCTTGCGACCGCTGAAAATGATACCTCTCATCTAGGCCCATATCCTGCAAAGGTCATAAAGCAACAGTTAATGCATCTGTCCCCCCGCCCCTTACCTGTCAACCGTATAGATGCACTGAAAAAGCTGATCGAAATAACCAAAGACACTCCCCTTGACGTTGCTTACTTAAGTGATGGATTACAAACAAATGAAGATGATCAAACTTTCGCTCTGATTGAACAATTAAAACCAAAAACATTCTTATGGTACTCATCGGATATTTCCGGTTTAACCGGCATAACAGCTATAGAGAATGACAATGGAAACATGGCAGCACGCATCATCCGTTCAACAACACACGGCACAACTCCAACCACATTAAGTCTTTACGATTCAACCAATCAGCTTCTCGGTCAATTTACAACAAACTTCTCTGAAGGAGAAACAACAGCGCTTGTTCCCTTCAATGTACCGCTTGAACTGCGCAATGACATCGCTTGGATAAAAATCAATAACCAAGCTCATGCTGCTGCAACTTTTTTAATAGATAGCCATAACAGAATAAACCGTGTTGCTCTTCTTTCACCCAATATCAATGAAATGGCACAGCCTTTGCTTTCTCCATTTTATTACATTATCAAAGCATTACAAAATCATACACAACTTATTACAGCTGATGGAAAAGAACTTTCAACAGATATAGATCATTTACTCAAACAAAATCCTTCTGTTTTCATTATGGGCGACATTGTGAACATGTCAGAAGAAGCAGAACAAAAACTCTCTGATTTCGTGAATAAAGGGGGAACACTGATCCGCTTTGCAGGAGAAAATCTGAGTACCGCAGAACACCATGATAGTCTACTTCCAGTTCCTTTACGTCCTGGAAAACGTTTGCTTGGAAGTATTATGTCTTGGACAAAACCGCAAAAACTTGCACCTTTTACAAAAAATAGCTTATTTTTTGATCTCTTTTTTCCAGAAGAGGTTACTGTCTCACGTCAAATCCTAGCAGAACCAAGCCCAGACCTTTTTGAAAAAACATGGCTCAGTCTTTCTGATGGAACACCCCTTATTACAGCAGATAGACGTGGCAAAGGAACACTCATTCTGATTCACATTTCTCCAGACCCCACATGGTCAAATCTGCCTCTTTCTGGATTTTTTGCACAAATGTTACAAAAACTAATCACATTAAGTGCCTATGAAAACACTAACCCAACACACATAAAAAAAGAAACGACAATACAAAATCCTTGGCGGACAATAACCACAGATGGACAATTACAGACACCTTTCTCCCACGTTGTTCCCTTGGTCCTTGATGCTCAATCCCCACCTCTTCCCTCCTATCGTACCCCACCTGGACTATACGGTGTAAAAAATAATTTTTATGCACTCAATCTCTTCAATCCTTCATCGCGCTTGTTGGAACAATCGTCGCTGCCTTTTCCGAATAAGAATCCTTTATCCTACGACACAAAAGAAAAGCATCTTATTGGTCCACTTTTAGGGTTAGTGCTTTTATTATTTGCCTTTGACAACTTTTTAGCTTTATGGATGGGAAGAGCTTTTTTCTTCAACCGACGGAATCATGCGCTCCTTTTCCTCCCTCTTACCATAAGTCTCATCGTCTTATTTTCACATGTTCCAACAGTTCACGCACAAAGCCTAGAAAATCACGATGAGACCATAGTACAAGCAGCTGGTGCTACGCATCTTGCTTATATCATCACCCATAACCATGAAATTGATGCAACAAGTAAAAGTGGTTTAGAGGCTCTCAGCCAATTTATCGCAGAACGTACAATGCTTTCACCCGGCTCCGTGATAGCACTAGATCTCGATAAAGATGAGCTCGCTTTCTATCCTCTTATTTATTGGCCAATTGATGCAAACAGCCCTGTACCAACGCAAAAAAGCCTTGAAAAAATAAATCACTTTATGAAACATGGAGGCACAATTTTATTTGACACACGCGATCAGATAAATACCAACCTTGATCTTGAAGGAACAGCCACTCCAGCAACACAAAAATTACAAGCCATCATAAAAGGATTAAATATTCCAACTATTGAACCAGCATCAACAGATCATGTTGTTGCGCGTTCTTTTTACATTATGCCAGATTTTCCTGGTCTCTACCGCGGTTCACCTTTGTGGGTTGAATCATCATCAACGAATAAAAAAAACAAAAACTCTCTTGCCAGCGGTGATAATGTAAGTTCCATCCTGATCACTGCGAATAACTTTTCTGGTGCTTGGGCACTAAACGAAAAAGGTATGTGGAAATATCCGCTTATTCCAAATGATTCAATGCAACGCCTATGGGCATTTCGTGCAGGATTGAATATTGTTCTTTATGTACTCACAGGAAACTATAAAGCTGACCAAATTCATGTTCCAGCACTTTTAGAACGCTTTAAAAGAGAAAGAAGGCAATGATACCATTTTTAACTTTTCAGCCTTTTTTACCTCTTTCTTGGATTCTCTTATTAGGGGGGGTATCTATCCTTTTTGCCATTATTGGGCTCGTAACACAGCGCCAAGGATCTCTATTACGTCTTATGGCATTGATCTCACTCATTCTCACTTTGCTTAATCCAATGATTATAAAAGAGCAGCGAGAACCGCTTAAAAGTACTGTAGGCATTGTCATGGATCGCAGCAAAAGCCAAACATTTGGTACACGTACAAACGATAGTGACGAAGCGCGCGCGCAATTAACCGCTGCCTTAGCACATTATCCACAATTTGAACCACGCTTTATTGATGCTGGAAAGCTTGACGACAATCAATATGCGCCCTCGACGAATTTGTTTCATACCTTAACACAAGCAATATCAGATATCTCACCGTCTCGTTATGCAGGAACAATCTTTATCACCGATGGGCAAGTGCACGACATTCCACAAATTTCAGACCTTCATCATCAAGCCCCTGTCAATGCTCTTATAACAGGGCACGTAGATGAATTTGACCGCCAAATTAAAATTCTTTCTCCCCCTCGCTTTGCCCTTATCAATAAACCACAAAAACTTTCCATCTTAGTAGAAGATAAAGGACAACCTCAGGGAGCTTTACCAACGCAAGCAAATATTACTGTAAGCGTTAATGGACAGGAAGTAGGCCATTATTCCGTAACCCCTGGCAACGTTTTTCAAACTGAAATTACTCTTCCTCACGCTGAAAAAAACATCATCCAAGTTGCCACCGATACGCACAAAGGTGAGTTAAGCTTTGAAAATAACCGTGCAATAGCTATTATTGAAGGAATCAGAGAAAATTTACGTGTCCTTCTTATTTCAGGTGCCCCTTACAATGGAGAACGAACATGGCGTGATCTTTTGAAAGGTGACTCCAATATCGACCTTGTTCATTTTACTATTTTACGTCCTCCCAACAAAGCAGATAATACGCCATTAAGTCAATTATCACTTGTCGTATTTCCTACAAAAAAGCTTTTTGTTGAAGAAATTGATAATTTTGATCTCATCATCTTTGATGGCTACCAACATTCTAATGTTCTCCCATTAATCTATTACGATTATATCGCTCAATATGTACAAAAGGGTGGTGCATTGCTGATGGTAACAGGACCTGAGTTTACTCAACAAAACTCACTTGCAAGAACACCTTTAATCAGCATCCTTCCCGCATTACCCAATGGTGTTATTCTTCAAAAGCCTTTTCGCCCGCAGTTGACTAAAGAAGGTGAACGTCATCCTGTCACAAAAGGTCTTGCAACACCTTCTTATCCAACCTCTCAATGGGGACGATGGTTACGGCAAATTGCCATTCAAGACTCGCATAAAGGCATATCTCTCATGAAAGGTGCTGATGAACAGCCACTTTTGCTTCTTTCTCATGTTGGTAAAGGACGTGTAGGTATGTTGCTTTCCGACGAAAGTTGGCTTTGGGCAAGAGGTTTTGAGGGAGGAGGTCCTTATGCAGCTCTTTATCGTCGCATTGCCCATTGGCTTATGAAAGAACCAGAACTTGAAGAAGAAAAATTAAGTGCCACCAGTGACCATCACCATTTAACAATTCGTCGCCAAACACTCAAAGATTATCCAGAACCCGTTGAAATCACTTTTCCCTCTGGAAAAAAAGAAAAAGTTGCTCTTAAAAAAGAACAAGAAGGCGTCTTTACGGCAGCTATAAATACCGATGAAACAGGAGTTTTTACCATCAAAAATGGTGATTTAACAACACTTTCTTCTACAGGAATGCTTGATAATCTCGAATTGTTTGACTTAATTTCAACGCAAGAAAAGCTTGCTCCTATCAGTCAACATACTGGCGGATACACCACGCGTTTACACAATAAAGAAAAAGAAGATATACACCTCCCTCCTCTCAAGCTGGTTCGATCACAGAAAATTCCAAAATCCTCTCTTGCTCACTCGATTGTTCTCAAAGAAACAATGGAAACCCGCTTAATTGATACCCTCTATTTTTCGGTCTTTTCTGGTTTTTTTGCATTATTCGTTTGCCTTTTACTGTTGAACAGCATGTGGTATCGTGAAAGTCGCTAAAACCCTGAAAATTTATCCTATAATTTAAAAGGCACCTCGTTGTACAAAAAAATGAACACAAATAATTTGAGCAATTACGTGCAATATCATGCTAGTTTTTGTATGTAAAAATCAATGAAACATGGACATTTCGAAAATTTTTGTTATATTTTCGACAAATCATTTTTTTATTTCCTCCCCCTCTTTCCTCCAAATACAGCAGCTTGTCTTACAGTTTCTTATTGCCTAAATTGTTTTCAGCGCTATGCTACCATCTATGTTTTATCTTGCCCATATATCGGATGTACATCTTTCACCTCTGCCACAACCTTCCTTATTTGAACTTTGTGGAAAACGCTTTACTGGCTATCTTAATTGGCAAAAAAAACGTAAAGGACAAATGGCAACAAATGTCCTAGAAATTTTAATGGATACCTTAAAAAAGATCAATCCTGATCATCTTGTGATCTCTGGTGATCTTGTTAATCTTTCTCTTGATAAAGAATTTGAACAAGCACGTCATTGGTTACTTAACCAAGGACAGCCCCAAAATATCTCCTTGGTATTTGGCAATCATGATGCCTATGTTTGTGGAGCATTTCAAAAAGCCTGTACTTTCTTTCAACCTTGGATTACAGGTGATTTCCCTCAAAAGTCTTCTTTTCCCTTTCCCTATATGCGCATCCGCAATAATGTCGCTATTATAGGTGCTTCTTCAGCCATTGCAACACCACCTTTTCAAGCATCTGGTTACTTCGGCAAAAAGCAAGCACAAGCTTTAACACAGCTTTTACAAGAAGCAGCGGAACGCAATCTCTTTCGTATCGTCATGATACATCACCCCCCCTTTTATCATGCAACCTCTTGGCATAAAAAATTGTGGGGAATCGAGCGTTTTTTAAATGTTATCAAAGATTACGGTTGTGAACTTATTCTTCATGGGCATACCCATTTACCAACGTTGAATAGTCTCGAAAAAACAATGAAAAATATTCCTATTGTTGGTGTTTCTTCTATATCTCAAGCTTTTGGTGACAAAAAACCACCAGCAAGCTTCAATTTATTTGCTATTGAGCGTGTTCACCATCAATGGCACTGCCAGTTGCGCCGTTATAGTCTTATCAATCCAAAAAATGAAATAGCCTGTACTGAAACAATCGATCTTTAACACTTTGTTTTTCTAAAAATACAAAAAACAAAATATCTTTTAGCTAATCCTCAATAACAATATTATTGAAAAAGCCTTTTTATATAAAAGGAATGATCGTTGTACCTGGAGGCAACTTAGCCTCATCTTCCGGTTCTACATGAATAGAAATACGCACATTATTAAACTCTTTTTGAAGAACAGATTCAATTTTATCGCAAATTTGGTGAGCTTCTCCTACAGACATTACCGCTGGTACAACCAAATGAAACTCTATAAACGTAACTCTACCAGCAACACGCGTGAGCAGATCGTGGACTTCAAGTGCACCATGTGCATTTGCAGAAATTAGTTCACGAATCCGTATAGTTTCGTTCAATTCAACCCCCACATCCATTAATCCTTGAACAGCACTATGAATCACCTTCCATCCTTGTAAAAGAATATTAACAGAAACGATTATTGCTAAAATTGGATCTACAATGCCCCATCCCCCGACAAAGCCAGCAATTAAACCAATTAAAATAGCAAGTGACGTAAAAACATCTGTTATAAAATGTACTCCATCAGCTTTAAGAGCCGGTGAACGATGAATTTTCCCCTGCTGAATAAGAACAAAACCCCACAGATAATTTATAACACTCGCAACAAGATGAATAACGAGCCATATGCCAGGTTTTTGCAACAATTGAGTTGTAGAAAGGGAAATCCATGCTTCTCTTAAAATGATCACTGCCGCAATAATAATCAGTATCCCTTCAAGAATCGCAGAAAAATATTCTGCCTTATGGTGTCCGAAAGGATGATCGTGATCTGCCGGCTTCATACTTACTTTAATGGCCCACCATGCTGCCAATGTTGCAAATATATTTACGATTGATTCCAAAGCATCCGAATAAAGTGCAACCGAACCAGTAATGGTATATGCCCAATATTTCAAAGCAAAAACGATACAAGCAACAAAAATAGAGTATAGAGTTAAGCTTTGCAGATTGATCTTTACGTCCATAACTACACACCCTTCTTTTTCACGCAACAAGGAATAAGACTTTTAACTATAGAGCAATATTTTGATATGTTGCTAATATCACAAAAACTCTGGAATATAGCAAAGTGACTCTCACAACTCACCATGATCATTTCCTGAAGATCCCCTGTTATATGATAGAATAAACTGGATATATAACGTAGATATTATGCAAACAAGATATGAATAACCTTTGAAAGAAAGCAAATCTACGACCTCCATTATCAATAGAATAGCTTACAGAACACCTAGCCGATGATTGAAAAATAACCTGTTTTTTTATTCAAATAGCTTACATTTATGCGTTTCTTATAAAATTTTTATGATCATCAAATCAATGAACAAGTGAAAATAGCATAAAAAGGTTTCCCAGTGCACTGCCACAACCCTACACCGCGATCGAACCAAAAAACACGATCGCTAAAACAACATAAAAATCCATTTTTAGAAATGAAAAAACACCCCTATAAAAAAGAATCTGGGCATTGGGGACCCAGATTCTTTTCCCTTAATAACTAAGGATATACAGAGCTTAGGAAATAGCGGGGACCCAAGACTCTATAACCGATACGAACACAATACATTATGACGCACTCGGCATTTTTATATTATACCTATAGTTGTGCTTTGTCAACATAATTTCTACTATAAGTTTAAATAATATTTTTTTTATCTTTTTATTCAAAAATAAAGCAACAGTTTAACATCTGGCAATTTAGAAAAAACAGCATTAAAAGCTCCATATGCACTTGAATATCACAACAATCTACGAAGCTAATGATCCATGTCTGAAAGACTACCACAATATTCGTGAAAAAGATCTTGTCGGACGAAAACAACAATTTATTGCTGAGGGAAAAGTAATATTGTCAGCATTACTGCATTCAAAAAAATTTTCTCCCCTCTCCGTGCTCATAGTAACAGAACGCCTTCCTAGACTTATGCCTCTTTTAGAGCGCAACACATTGATTTATAATGATAATTCACTGTTTTGTATGTTGAATGAGAGTCCCAATATCGTAAGATTCTCTCATTTCAAGTCTGTGTATGTTGAATCAATTAAAACTATACCCTTGCACGTCAAAAGCGGGGCTGGTGTGTGGGTAAAATTTATACAAGAAAGGACTAAAAATGGCTCTTATGAACCGTCTTAGTGCAAGATCTGTCGCAACATTGGGGGCTGGCAAATATAATGATGGTGCTGGCTTGTTACTTCATAAGCGTAAAGATGGAGGTGCTCAATGGCTTTATCGTTATACCATTCATGGGCGTCGTCGCGAAATGGGCTTGGGGGCATTAAGACATGTCTCTTTAAAAAAAGCCCGTGAATTGGCAAACCAATGGCGTTCTGTTTTGCATGAGGGTCGTGACCCCATTAAAGAACGTGAGAAACAAAAGCGTGAAGCAATAAGCAATCTCCATTACTTAAAAGATATTGCACTAGATACTTTTGAAACTCGGAAAGCTGAGTTAAAAAATGATGGTAAAGATGGGCGTTGGTTTGCGCCTTTACAACTTCATATTCTCCCCAAATTAGGCTGCTTTCCCGTTTCTGAGATTACACAAACAGAGATACGCGACACCCTTGCCCCCATATGGCATACAAAAGCTGATACTGCTCGGACAGCATTGATACATCTCAAACTTTGTCTCAAACATGCAGCTGCATTAGGGTTGGATGTTGATTTACAAGCAGTAGAAAAAGCACGCGCTCTTTTAGGCAAACAACGCCATAAAACACAAAACTTTCCAGCTATGAATTGGAAAGATGTCCCTGCCTTTTATAAAACGCTTTGTCAAACAACAACCTTAACACAACTGGCTCTGCGGTTGCTTATTCTGACAGGTGTTCGCGCAAATCCTTTGCGTCATATTCATAAAGATCAAGTTGATGGTAATATATGGACTATCCCTGCTGAAAATATGAAAGGAAAGCGTGATACAACAAAAGAGTTTCGTGTACCCCTATCATCAGAGGCATTAGATATTTTAAAACAAGCGCGGTTGCTTTCTCGTAATGATTTCTTTTTTTCTGCAACTGGTCGCGGTCCCCTCGCTGCAAATTGTATGGCTCAATATATGCAACAGACTGGACTAAACGCCTGCCCGCATGGTTTTCGTTCTAGTTTACGCGATTGGCTCGCTGAAACAACCGATGCCCCTTATGAGGTCGCTGAAACCATTCTAGCTCATACGGTCGGCGGTAAAGTAGAGCGTGCCTATCGTCGTACTGACTATTTAGAACAGCGCCGCGTTTATATGGATAAATGGGCGGCTTATGTCACTGGTCAATCTTAAGATATGGGGTAATTTACCCCATCATCTGTGGATAACTTTCTCTCTCTTCTCTCTCATTCTTTCTCAATAAGACTCATAAATCATCACATAAGAAATTGTATGATAAAATACTGTTTTCTATAAATAAAATACCTTCAAAAATGAACCAAAATGTGCTTAATAAATGCTTATGATTTGTTTCTATTTTTTGAGAATGAAAGGATTTTAAAATGACAGAAAATGATATTCTTTTAACAGACCGTGAAAGTGCAAAATTGCTTCATATGAGTGTCTCAACTTTCCGACGTCATGTCACCAATGGATCTTTACCAAAACCTTTAAAATTTGGTTTTTTATCGCGTTGGTTACAATCGGATCTTCTCAATGTTATCGAGCAAGCAAAACAGCAACGTCAAAATGACGCGGCATAAAAAAACCTTGTCACGTAAGAAATCAGCCTCTCATTGCCAATTTTATTCCCCGCATTCTCAGCAGCCCTCACAACGGCTTCTTTTAAAATACGAGTCATTTTGTTCGGAATGCCTTTTACCCGCCCAAACCGGCTCTTGGAGGTACATGCTTTTTAATTGGTTGTGGAGCCTTTTCCGTATTTTCTGATGTCATAAAATACACCCTCCGAATAATAAAAAAAACCACATTTGCAGGGATTTTTAACTGTACTTCACCCTCACTTAGATACAATACACCTTAGTACAGTACTGTCATTAAATACGATTTGCTACATTTTGTCAACATAATAATAACACATATTGATACATTCAAAGGGAATCGGTTAAACAGCGCTTATGAATAATTAAGGGTTTAAAATGATGAAATCATTATCCATAACACGCATCATAACATTTATAGCTTTCTTTTCTATATCAGCGCTACCTGCATCAGCGTCATTTGAATTTATAGACAAATTGACGCGTATGTTTACAAGTGTAGATACTATAGAGAAGTATAATCAACTTTACAATAAATACGCGAGTAAAGAATATACTGGCTTTACGCATTTTAATAAGCTAAGCCAAGCACAAGAATTTGTATACAGCCGTGGCCATCATAAGATGCCTTCCAAATTTGATCCTGTATTGCATCGTCACGTATTCGTTATTTTATGTGGACGCTTTGTGAATTTATTGCGGGGTGAGTATAATGAGGAAATGTCATGGGCAATGCTACCCACTGTAATAAGTATTTTACGCCGTGACCATAATTGGAGTGAAAGAGATTTTATTTGGGCATACAACATGTCAAAGAACGACAAAGATCCAATGATTTATTATGCGAAACGATTGCTTAAAACTTCGGAGTACCATAGCATTAGCCCACAAACACAAATGATAGTTGTAGTATCTGACGTAAGCACTCACGATTATAAAAACACTGAACAAGTCGCTCGATTTTGCAGGGACTTACAAACGATATACAATATGATGAAACCGTAATAGAAATTGTCATTTACGATCAAAATGTTTCTGAAGCACATTAAGAGCAACGCGCAATGAATTCACAAGATGTGGCAACATCTGATCTTCTATAACTAGATACTGTAGCGCTGCATAAAGATTATACTGTCTATAGAGGCATTGCGCTTCTCTTAGTGCCTCTTGCATATTGATAAACTGTTCTGTTGCAAATTTTACCCACTTATCTCTTGCTTGATCATCAGAAGATGACGGCATTTCGTCATAAACAGCGCTTGGCAAGCCCTTTGCACAAAGGTAATTATTTCTTATCTGTAGATA